>CAZHFS010000449.1:0-2613 GCA_964531885.1 uncultured Propionivibrio sp. | reverse complement strand
GGATAGGTCAGCAGTTCGGCGCGGCCGATCAGGTATCGCGTGGACATTTACTTGAGTCCCCTTCCTTTGCGGGGCGACGGCCCCGCATGTTTGCGGATGGTGTCGCGGGCGACACCCGTCATCTGGCTGATTTGCATATGGGTGTGCTGGCCGGTCTTGGCCAGTTCGATGGCGAGGTTCAAGCGCTCGATTTTACTCAGCGCCTCCTGGCGCTGGCCGATGGCGCTGCTGATCAGCTTCTCGATCGGCGCCGTCTGCAGGGCATGGCCGCGGCGCAAGGCATTGATGCTGCGTTCCACGTCCGACAGCGACTGCCCCTGCAGGCCGGCGGCCAGCACGTTGATCCACGACTCGAATATTTTCCGGTCATCGCCCAGGAAGCGGTTGATCGCCACCGAGATCGCCGCAGCATTCGGTGCATCGAACTTGAGGACCAGATCGAAACGGCGCCACAACGCCGGATCGACCAGTTCCGGGTGATTGGTCGCCGCCAGCAGCAGCCCGCTGTCCGGCCACTGATCGACTTCCTGCAGCATCACGGTGACCAGGCGCTTCAGTTCGCCGATGTCGGACTCGTCGCTACGTCGCTTGGCGATGGCGTCGATTTCATCGAGCAACAGGACAGCCGCGTGCTTCTTGGCATGATCCAAGGCCGCCCGCAGGTTGTTGCCGGTCTTGCCGAGGAGGCTGCTCATCACCGCCGTCAGGTCAAGCACCCACAGGGGTTTGCCCAGGGCACTGGCGATCCAGCGGGCCGAGAGCGTCTTGCCGACGCCGGGCGGTCCGACCAGGATGGCCGAGCGGGTCGGACTGATGCCGCGCGCAGCCAGCCGCTCGCGTTCCTGGCGCTCGCGGATGATGGCCCCGATAGCGTCATGGACGCTCCCGGGAAGGATGGGGGGCGCCAGTCCTTCGCGGTCATCGAAGACACGGATCAGCGCCAGGCGGGAATCGCCGTCGACGGGCAGCGGTGCCTCATTCGGCTCCACCACCGGGGCACCTCGGCGCAGCACAGAATTGCCGGCGGAGCGGGTTTGGGAGGCTTTCAGGGATTGGTCAAGGCGGGCGGCCAGTTCGGGGCGCTGCTGCCGGTACTTGCGCACCAGGCGTGCGAGCAGCAGCCGGGTATCCTCGTTCGACTCGGCGGCGGCGAGGCGCGCCAAATTGGCGAGGTCGTTCTCAATATCGTCTATCTCGCCTGTCGGCTTTTTTTCTGCCACAAAATACCTGCTGTCGTTCGGTGTTGATTATGGCGAAGTTTATGGCGAAATGGAGTTTTCGTCAATAGAGCCGGTGGGCGATCAACGCGGAGCGGCTGATGGACAGCCAAACAACGAGACGCTGCCCGTCAGTCTGATGTTCACTCAGGCGTAGGCCGGCGCCGCATAAGCCCTGGGCGGAGCAGGCTGATTGCCGCTTCTGAAGAAAAGCCAAGACGCTCAGCTTTTCCTGCCCTCGGGTTCATGGGAAGCAGCGACCAATTCATGCAGGATGCCGCACTCCCGGGCGGTGTGGTTTTCGCCGCATCGACCCCGTAGCGCCACGAGTTGCTTTTCCAGGGCCAGCATGCTGTTCAGTCGCTCCCGGACGCGGCCCAGTTGCTCCTCGATCAGCCGATTGATATCCCCGCAATCCGCCTCGGGGTGAGCCACGAAATCCAGGAGGCGCTTCACCTCGGCCAGGGGTATGTCGAGCGCCCGACAATGGCGGATAAAGGCGAGGCGCTCCACATGCGCCGCGTCGTAATTGCGATAGCCGTTGGCCTCGCGGGCAGGCGGCGACAACAGCCCGATTTTTTCGTAGTGACGGATGGTCTCGATATCCACCCCAATGGCCTGGCCGAGTTCGCCGATGCGCATACATCCTCCTTCTGCGGTCTACAAAGATACCCCATTCACCCCGGAGTGACTACGGGGTTTTCAGACAGCTTCCGATGGAGAAGCCGGACCGTCGTTGGTTGAAAACCTTTCCCACAAAAGGCCTTGACCCTGTAGCCGCTACAGGGTGTTCAATGGGCCAGATCTAGCTCTATCAGCAGGACCGATCATGGGTGAATGCACCTCCAAAGCCTGCGGCTGCAAAGCGCCGCCTGTCGTCACAACTGCCCCGGCACCGACTATCCCGGGGGGAATGCGCACGACCCTCGCCATCGCCAAAATGGACTGCCCGACCGAGGAAGCGTTGATCCGCAACAAGCTGGGCGGGATGCCAGGCGTCGGTGCCCTCGACTTCAATCTCATGCAGCGCACACTCACCGTGACCCATGCACCGGAAGCACTGGAAGCCGCCATCACGGCTATCCGTTCACTGGGCATGGAGGCGGTCCTGGCCCAAGAAGGCAAGGCCGGTGAAGCAGCAGCGCCGGAGAAATCGCCCTGGTGGCCCCTTGCCCTGTCGGGCGTAGCGGCGACCCTGGCCGAGGTGGTGCATTGGCTCAATGGCGGCCCCCCCCTGCTGGAGGCCCTGCTGGCCTTGGTCGCCGTCCTCGCGGGCGGCCTGCCGACCTACAAGAAGGGCTGGATTGCGCTGCGGAACCGCAATCTCAACATGAACGCCCTGATGTCCATCGCCGTGACCGGGGCGTTCCTGATTGGGCAGTGGCCGGAAGGGGCC
>CAZHFS010000448.1:0-2622 GCA_964531885.1 uncultured Propionivibrio sp. | reverse complement strand
TCCTCGAAGTCGAAGTTGGCTACACTCGCAACGAGCCCGCCCAGCTCTGCGTACAAGAAGCGATCGATGCCGCGTTGGTCCATTTGATCGCCCAGGGGATCAAGGACAACCACTGGGCACTCTTAAACCCGCAGGACATCGAATCGCCCCGCCTGCAGTACTACCTCAGAGCACAGGCGGCACGAAGCCTGAGCCCGGAAGAGGCAAATCAGCTGGAGGCTCTGTCCACCCAACCGATGCCTATGTAGGCCGGCCCCAAAAACCGCCAAACCACTGCCACCCATCCGTGCCTGAGTCGTCGGGTACGGATGGGTGTGCTTTGCGGATGTGCAGCGCAAGTAATCGCCCCTACACCATTCGGGCGATGTCCTGACGATAAAACTACACCGAAGGGCGTATGCCGACGGGCAGAAAATTCAGCCACCTGTCCGATTGCCGGCCTCTCGCCAGACGCCTAGCCTGAGAGCAACACATTCAAGCCGGGCATTCGATGACCCCTCGCCCCATCCGCCATTCGCACACCCTGTTGTGCCTGTTCGCCAGCCTTTTGGCGTTCTGCGTCCATGCCGATGAAGGCTTCCGGGCCGACCTCGCACCGGACACGGAACTGCTGAGTTTTGCCGAGCAGCAAGCGCTGGCGGTATGGCAAGGCGGGCGCGGCACAGGAAACCATGCCGTGATCGAGCAGCAAGGTGATCGTCAGCGCCTGGTGGCCGTTCAGGCGGGTTACAACAATGCCATCGAAGCGCGCCAATTGGGGGCCAACAACGTCGCCGCGCTGGTTCAGGGTGGCATCAACAACCTCATCCAGATCAACCAGACCGGGATCGGCAACCTGGCCAGCATCGTTCAGGGCGGACAGGGGCACATCGCGCAAGTTGCCCAGAACGGCAACTACAACACGGTTGAAATCATGCAACTCGGTAACGGCATGCGCGCGAGCGTCACCCAGAACGGAAACAACAACGCCACTCGCATCATCCAGCATTAGCCGCCGGGTGGCTGACGATTTTGCCTGGAATCTGCCCGCGCATAGGGCGTCCAGGTTAAAGAACGGCTCATCTCAAGGCAGAGGAGCCACCTTAGGAGCAGCACGTTTCAGGAGGTCACCATGAAGAAGAGCATCATCGCCCTTGCCATCCTCTCGGCATTTTCGGTGTCGGCCTATGCCGCATCGCAAGCCGAAGTGTTTCAGGACGGCAACTCTAACTCGGCCACGGTGAATCAGGACAACAACATCACCCCGACCTTCACCTCGGTCACCCAAACCGGAGACAGCAACGTCGCCGATGTCAGCCAAAGTCTCGGCAAAGACACCTATGCCACGGTCAACAGCACCGGCAATACCAACCAGGCCAACATCGTGCAGCACAACGCCTGGTGGGTCGACGCCACCATCCAGCAAAATGGCACCGGCAACGTCGCCAAGATCCTGCAGGATGAAATGGCCCCGCAAACCACGCCACCGCTCTTCGCCGACCGCGCATCAGCTGGCATCGTCCAGGGGGGCACCTTAAACAACGCCACGGTCAACCAGGTTGGCACCCAGCTTTACCCGAGCGACCCCGGCACGGGCGTCAAGGCCAGCGTACTGCAACAAGGCACGGAAAACGCCGCCCTGATCAACCAGTCCGGACTCTCACCCTATACCACGGCGCGTATCGAACAGGTGAACCAACGGCAAAGCAACGCCGAAATCGGGCAGACCGGCCCTGAAAATTCGGCCTTCATCCTGCAAGACAACGGCTGGGACAACCTGGCCAAGCTCTTCCAGAATGGCACCGGCAACGACGCCACTATCCGTCAGATCCAGGACATCTGGCACGCCAAGGCATTCGTCGACCAAAGCGGTGTCGAGAATACGGCGAACGTTCTGCAATCCGTCGTCTCGGATTCGTCGCAAGCACATGTCACCCAAATCGGTTCGCTCAATACTGCCGCCACCGTGCAGACCTATCTCACTTTCGGCGGTAACGTATGGGTACATCAGGACGGGATGGGCAATATGGCTTCAGCCTACCAGACCGAATCGAACGGTGCCTATGCCGGAATCACCCAACTCGGCGAAAGCAACTTCGGCGCGATCAACCAGGCACTCTCTCCCTACAGTTGGGCACACATTGATCAGTTCGCCAACAGCAACACCGCGAACATCGAACAATTGAGCGCCAATCGTGCCAATGCGCGAGTGCTTCAGCTGAGCGACAGCAACCTAGCCTTCATCAAGCAAGGACCGGCAAACGATGTCAAGGCGCTTATCCGTCAGGAAGGCGGTACGCAAAACAACGGTACCGTGATCCAATCGGGTGAGTACAACGATGGCACCATCCTGCAGAATGGCAGCAACAACGTTGCGACTATCACCCAGAGTGGCGTCGGAACAGCCAGCCTGCCGAACACGGCGCTGATTGACCAAGGTGGTACCGGGCACACGGCCAGCGTCTATCAGGCCGGCGGTGCCGGCAACATGGCCAAGGTGACGCAACGCTAAGGCCCCCCCGGATCCGGCGAAAAAAAAGCCGGATCCGGCTTTTCGCGCATGAACCATTATGCGAGGCCTTGTTCTCATCGCCATCTGCGGAATGTTCGGCCTGACTCCAGGCCTTCCCCCGCAAGGAGTCA
>CAZHFS010000447.1:0-2631 GCA_964531885.1 uncultured Propionivibrio sp. | reverse complement strand
CCGCGCCCGAGCCCACGCTCCGACCCCGTCACGACGGCGATTTTTCCGTCCAGCCTGAATGCATCAAGAATTCCTGCCATTGCCATTCCTTTTCTATTGAAGTGTCGCGCCGCAAATCAGCGCAGGTCGTCCGGCCCGAGGGTGTCCATGTCGTCGAAAGTCTGGTTTTCGCCGGCCATCCCCCAGATGAACGAATAGGCGCCCGAGCCCACGCCGGAGTGGATCGACCACGACGGAGAAATGACTGCCTGCTCGTTGCCGACCACGATGTGACGGGTCTCGCTCGGCTGCCCATGCAGGTGGAAGACACGCGTCGTCGGCGCCATGTTGAAGTAGAAGTACACCTCCATGCGCCGCTCGTGCGTATGCGGCGGATAGGTATTCCAGACGCTACCCGGCTCAAGCTCGGTCACGCCCATCACCAGCTGACAGCTCTGGCACACGGCAGGATGCACGTACTGGTAGATGGTGCGCACATTGCAGGTCTCCGGCGCACCGAGGCGACGCGGGTTGGCCTGAGCTCGAGTGATGCGCACGGTCGGGTAGCTGGCGTGTGCCGGACTGCTCATCAGGAAGAATCGTGCCGGGTGTGCCGCATCCTCACTCTCGAAGCGCACGGCGCGTGCCCCCATACCCACGTAGAGTCCGTCGCCACTCGCCAGGGCATGGGTTTCCCCATCGACCACGACACGCCCAGCCGGGCCGACGTTCACCACGCCAAGTTCGCGCCGCGCCAGGAAATGCTCACTGCCGAACGCCTTGCCACCCTTGAGATCGAGCGCCTCGACCGTGGGCATCGCCCCACCGAAAACGACGCGGTCGACGTGGCTGTAAACCAGGCTGATTTCGCCGACGGCAAAAACCTGTTCGACAAGGAAATGGCGGCGCAGCGCCTCAGTGTCGTAACCTTTGACATCCTCGGGGTGATGCGCGTAACGGGTTTCAAGCTTCATGCGTCCTCCTTGGTGTTCTTGAGAAAGTCTTCACGCTGCGGGGTGAAAACATCGAGCAGGCGACCGGCCTCCAGACAGCGCGCCCCATGCTCCGCACCACCCGGCACGTAAAGCGAATCGCCCGTCCGTACGATCTGCGTCTGGCCGGCGATGGTGAATTCGAAAACGCCTGCGAGGCAATAACTCACCTGCTCGTGCGGATGACTGTGCAGCGCACCCACGGCACCGGCGCTGAAATACACCTCGACCATCATCAGGGAGCCGCCCCGGGCGCGAATCTTGCGCTCGACACAGCCAGGCTCGACGCTCTCCAGAGCCAATTCGGCATCGGAAAAAAACAGAGTGCTCATGACCGCCTTCTCACTGAAAAAATGCCGCCTCGTCGCGGCAACAGGTGCAATCTACACCATGGCAAGGCTCGACTCAAGTTTTTTTGAAACAATGTTTCATTTTTATTGTTCAGGCAAAAAAACGGCGCCCCTGGGTGCGCCGTTTGTGCAAGGCGGAGTCTCGCTCAGACCGGCTCGCCCTCGTAGCCGAGGATGGCCGAAATGCGTGCCGCGGCTTCCTTGGTGCGCTCGATCTTCTCCCCTTCCTCGCCCGGGGTGAACCGGAAAGTCGGCCAGGACACCGAAATCGCTGCCACGACGGCACCCGTGTAGTCAAAGACCGGGGCACCGATGCAGTGCACGCCATCCTCGCGCTCTTCATCATCGACGGCGTACCCCTGCTGGCGAACTTGGGCAACCGCCGCGTCAAGCGCCGCACGCGTGGTAATGGTGCGCGGATTGAAGGCCACCAGACGCACGCCTTCGAGAGCCTCATCGCGCTCGGCAGGCGTCATCCAGGCCAGCAACACCTTGCCAATCGCCGTGCAGTAGAGGGGCATGCGCCGACCCACGCGCGAGTACATGCGGATGGTGTATTTGGACTCGATCTTCAGCACATAAACCGCGGAGTCGCCATCGAGCACGCCCATGTGCACAGTTTCGCCAAGCTCTTCGGCCAATTGCTCGGCAATCGGTCGTGCCGCAGCATGCAGATCGAGGTGATCCAGGGCACGCGACCCCATGTTGAACATTTTCATGCTCATCGCCCAGCGTTCGCCATCGATGCGGCGCGCATAGCCAAGTTCCTGCAGGGTCAGCAGAAAGCGGTACACCGTGGGCTTGGCCAGCTTGAGTTGCCGAGACAGTTCTTCGAGCCCGACGGCACGCTGCCGGGAAAGTTGGTCAAGTACGGCCAGGACTCGCACTGCCGCACTGACCAGCGGCACAGCCGGGGCCTTGCGGGTCGCTTTGGCTTTCGCCGGGGTTTTCTTCGCTGTCGTCGTTTTCATGCGCTCGTCGCCGCCCTGATATTCTCGTGGAAATCAGGCACAAACATAAAATGGAATACTGTTTCAAAATACACACTAAATCCAAGGCCGTCAATGGCTTGGCGGCCCGCATTATGCCTCAAGGATGCGTCTCAAGGCTGAGATCAACCAAGCAACCGCAATGAAGCCACAAAGATCACGGCGTTCGCCAGGAAAGCAAACTGTTCCGGAACGGCATAGCCTCGCTCGGCGGACGGATTGCGCCGCAGAAGCCCACACTGGGCACCTGCGGGCTCTTTGAGAACGCCATGCGGAACGTGGGGTTTGAAATCAGCGGGCGCGCACCAGCAGAAGCGTCGT
>CAZHFS010000446.1:0-2651 GCA_964531885.1 uncultured Propionivibrio sp. | reverse complement strand
AGGTGCTGCCGTGCGATGCCGTGACCCTGCTCCATCTGCAGGATGGCGTCCTGGTACCGATGGCCAGTCACGGCCTCGCGCCCGAACTCATGGGACGGCGCTTCGACCTGGCGGCACATCCGCGCCTGGCGCAGATTCTTGCCGCTGATGCGCCGCTGCGCTTTGCTGTCGACAGCACCTTGCCCGATCCCTTTGACGGCCTGCTGCCCGGCGACCTGGAACTGGCCAAGCAGGTGCATGCCTGCATGGGCTGCAGCCTGCATGTCGACCGCGAACTCGTCGGGGTGCTGACCCTCGATGCCGCGGATCCGAATGCTTTCGATCAACTGTCCGACGCCACGGTCGGCGCCTTTGCGGCGCTCGCGGCGGCGACGCTGCGCAACGTGGCGCTGATTCGCGCCCTCGAACAGTCAGGCGAGCGGCAACGGCAGATTGCGCATGACCTGATGCAGGAAGCCCTGCGCCGCGAGGGGCATCTGATCGGCCGCAGCGCGGCGATGCATGCCCTGCGCCGTGAAATCGCCGCGGTGGCGACGACCGATCTTGCCGTGCTGGTCACCGGCGAGACCGGGACCGGCAAGGAACTCGTGGCGCGCACCGTGCACGCGCTGTCACCGCGTGCCGAGCAGGCGCTGGTGCAGATCAACTGTGCTGCGTTGCCCGAAAGCGTGGCCGAGAGCGAGCTCTTCGGCCACAAGAAGGGCGCCTTCACCGGGGCGCACACTGACCGCGCCGGCAAGTTCGAACTGGCGCACGGCGGCACGCTGTTTCTCGACGAAATCGGCGAATTGCCACTCGGTCTGCAGGCCAAGCTCCTGCGCGCACTGCAGCAAGGCGAGATCCAAAGGGTCGGGGCGGATGAGCCGATCCGCGTCAATGTGCGGGTGATCGCGGCGACCAACCGGGATCTCCTGCACGAGGTCGAGGCCGGCCGCTTTCGCGCCGACCTCTACCACCGCCTGCATGTCTACCCGATCGCCGTGCCGCCCCTGCGCGAACACCGCGACGACCTTGGCGTGCTCGCCGGCTATTTCCTCGATGCGGCGCGCCATCGCCTGGGCGTGACGCGCATCGACCTGCACCCGCAGGCGCTGGCCGCGCTGGCTGACTACGACTGGCCGGGGAATGTGCGTGAGCTGGAACATGTGCTGCTCCGTGCCTGCGTCAAGGCGGCGCGGCGCGACGGCCATGTCCGCGCCTTGCTGAATGCCGCCGATCTGGCCCTGCCGGCCACGGGGCCGGTTGAGCCGGAGCGGGCGGGGATCGAGCGAGGGGGGGACTCCGGGGCTGTCGAGAGCGTGGCGGTGCCGGCAGGGGGCTTGCGTGAGGCGGTCGATGCCTACCAGCGCCGTGTGATTGCCGACATGCTGGCCGCCAGTCAGGGCAACTGGACGCAGGCCGCGCAGCAGCTCGGCATTGATCGCGCCAACCTGCGCCGTCTGGCGCGTCGGCTTGGCATCGGGTGAGTTAAATTGACCTGTGTGTGTCGTTTTGACCTGTCTGGGAGTTGGGTCAAAATGACTTGTATTGGTCGCCAGTGGTTGTTATGTAATTGAAAAACATAGTGTTGTGGGCCTGGCACGCTCTTCGCTAAGAGGATTCCATCTCAACAGCAACCAAAAGGGAATCCTCATGTTTTGCGTGCAATGTGAACACACCATCCGTACTCCCCAAGGCGATGCCGGCTGCAGCTACGCGCGCGGCATGTGTGGCAAGACTGGCGAAGTCTCCGACCTGCAGGATACGCTCGTGCATCTCCTGCAGGCCGTGTCGACTTACGCTGTCGCCGCGCGCAAGGTCGGCGTGGTCGATGCCGAGATCGATGCCTATGTCCCGCAAGCCTTCTTTTCGACCCTGACCAACGTGAACTTCGATGCCGAGCGCATCGTCGATTTTGCGCGCCGTGCCGAAACCTATCGCAATACCCTGCGTCTCAACTATGAAGCCGCCTGTGCCGAGCGCGGCGTGGCGCCCGACGTGCTGCCGCCGTCGGCGCACTACCACTTGCCGGACGCACGCACGGTGATGCTCTCCGATGCCCTGCAGTTCGCCTTGAATCGTCAGAAGAAAGAAGTCGGCGAAGATGTGATCGGCCTGCGCCTGCTGTGCCTCTATGGCCTGAAGGGGGCAGCGGCCTACATGGAGCATGCGCGCGTACTCGGCCAGACCGATACCGAGGTTGCTGGCCGCTTCCACGAGCTGATGGCCTTCCTCGGCACCCAGCCGGCGGACGCCGGTGCGCTTTTCCAGTGCGCGATGGACATCGGCCAGCTCAACTACCGCGTCATGGAAATGCTCGATAAAGGCGAAACCGAGACTTTCGGCCACCCCGTGCCGACGCGGGTCAACACCCAGCCGATCAAGGGCAAGGCCATTCTCGTTTCCGGGCACGACCTGCTTGACCTCGAACTCATCCTGCAGCAGACCGAGGGCAAAGGGATCAACGTGTACACGCACGGTGAAATGCTCCCGGCGCACGCCTACCCGGCGTTCAAGAAATTCCCGCATCTGGTGGGCAACTACGGTACGGCTTGGCAGAACCAGCAGAAGGAATTCGCGGCCTTCCCCGGTGCCATCGTGATGACTTCCAACTGCATTATCGATCCCAACGTCGGTCAGTACGGCGCGCGCATCTTCACCCGCAGCATCGT
>CAZHFS010000445.1:0-2669 GCA_964531885.1 uncultured Propionivibrio sp. | reverse complement strand
CCGTCGTAGGCGAACATCTTGCCGTTGATCTGGATGCACTCGTTGCAGGTGGCGCAACGCGGCGTCTCGATGTAGGCCTCGTCGGCCGAACGCTCGGGCTCAGCTTCCGGCGCGGCGGCCGGGGCCGGAGCCGATGCACTGGCCGCGACCGGGACATCGGCCACCGGGGCCGGGGCCACGGCGGCTTCGCTCACGCACTCGGCGGCGCGCTGGGCGTCCCACTCGGCGCGCGCCGCGGCGACTTGGCGCTCGGCGTGCGAGTTGTGGATGCCGGCCAGCTCCTGCAGGGCACGCCACTGGGTCTGGCAGCGCCGTGCTTCGCGCACGATCTTCTCATCGACCAGCACGCGTTGCAGGACGTTGTTCTCGTCGATGGCCAGCAGGTAGGGCACATTGTCGACCGCGGCGCGGCGCTCGCGGGCCACGGTGTCGGCAACCGGCTCCATGGCCTGGGTCCAGGCCAGTTTGCCGATCCGCGCGAAGTGGCGGCCGTAGCGGGCATCGAGGGCAACGAAGTCGGCCAGGGTAAAGGCCAGCGTTTCCTGCTGGGTTTGCAGTGCGTCGTCCTGGTAGGTGAGCGCGTGGGTCGGCCACGGGGTATCGACCTGGCTGTTGCCGGCGAGCGAGAAGCGCGCGGCCCAGTCGGCACCGGCCGACGGATCGTGGCAGAACGCCGGGAAGAGGCGTGCTTCGCCGGCGGCGGCCGCCACCAGGTAGGGCGGCAGGCCGGTGATGTGCGCGCCGTCGCCGGAGTACACCGAGAACAGGGCGGCACCGCCGTGATCGAGGCCGCGCTGCAGGGCACCGCGCATCTGCGGCAGCGCCGAGGCGGGGGCCTGCAGGGCAAAGACGCCCATGCCGAGGGCCATGCGCGCCAGCTGCGGGCTGCGCAGCGAGAAGGCGAGCGGGCCGTGCTCGATCGGGGATTTTTCGAGCAGGTCGTCGCTTTGCACCAGCACCTTGATCGGCAGATCGGCCGCCAGGATTTCGTTGAGCGTGGACTGCTCGGCGCCCGTCAGGTCGGCGGCGTTGAGGCGCACCAGGTAGTCGTGGAAGATGGCCAGGGTTTCAGCGTCGAGGCCGTTCTCGCCGAAGGACTCGAAGAGGGCGTCGTGGCGGGCTTCGTTGTATTCGCCGCGCGCTTCGAGGTCGGCCACGGCCAGCGCCCGCGCCAGCTCGATGAGCTTGGGCTGACGGTCGTGGAAGGCCTTGAGGGCCGCACAGCAGCTGTCAAAAGCGAAGGAGTACGGCGAGCTGACGGCCCCCTGCGGCGCGCCATGCACCGGGAAGAACTTCTGCGCCTGGAGCACGGCGATGAGGCCGAGGATGCGCTCGCGGCGGCGCTCGGAGAGCGTGTCGCGCACGCTGACCTTTTTCAGGAAGCCGGACATCGCTTCGTAGTTGAAGCGGTTGAGCGCGCCAACGCCGAGCGCTTCACGCAGGTTCTCGGCGCTCTTGCCGGCGTCGGAATTGACGTAGTCGGCACGGATGATGTCCGAGAGCTTGAGGGTCAGGCGCTTCAATTCGGCGTTGAACCGTTCGGCGCGGCGCAGCTGGGTGAGGCCCCAGGCATGCCCGACAAAGCGCGCCGGCAGTTGGCCGTTGCAGTCGAGCACGTCGCCGTCCTGCACGAGGTTGGCGCGGGCGCGCGCCAGGGTCTCGGTGGTCGACTTGTCTTTCTTGGCGAGCTTTTTGGCCGCCTTGTCCCACAGCTCGGAAAAGAGGCCGCCCGTGCCGGCAGCGGTCAGGACGCGGATTTCCTGCTCGAGAGCCAGCACGTGCTTGCGCAGGCGCTCCGCATCGCTGCCCTTCGCCACTTTGGCGAGGATCTGGTCGATGAGGCGCGAGAGCGGTTCGGCAAACTGGCCGGCGACCTTGCTCTCGACGAGTACCAGCGGGTAGTCGTAACGCAGCGTGGTGAGGTCACTGTAGGTGGAAAAGAGTGCCGGGCGCAGCTTGAGCGCGGCGATGTCGTCAAGCCGGGTCGGCTGCTTTTTGCCCGTCAGGTAGAAGGCTACGAAGGATTGCAGATCAGCTTCCATGTTTATCCAGCCATCATGAAGGTCCGCGCGCCCTGGTGGCGTGCGGTACCGTTGATCAATGTGCCCGGCGTGTTGTGCCGGGTTTCCATATGCTTCACAGGGTCGTTCCCGTTACACCGAGTACTTGTCGAACTCGTACTCCAGACCCTTGCGCACCGATTCGGCGGTGTGCATGACGCCGGTCTGGCGGGTGTCCTCGTAGCACGGCACGTCGCGGTTCTGGTACAGGATGCCCACCGGGATCTTGTCGGTGCTCGAGGCGATCTCGCGCGCCCGGTGGATGTCCAGCGGGTCGTGCTGCAGCTGGTTGCGATACACCTTGGCCAGCGTGGAGCTCACCGACAGCGAGTTCTCGTGGTGCAGGAGCTGGATGTTCTCGGGGTTCTGCATGTCCTGCTCGTGCAGCGCGGGCAGCCATTCCGGGCAGCGCTGGATGATGCGCACGAAGGACAGGCCCTTGTGGTGGTACGCGGCCTTGACGATCTGGTACAGGCTCTCGGGAATCCAGTCCACCGCCTGGGCGACGAAGGAGACGTTGGCCACGCCGAGGGTCACGGTCAGCGGGTTCAGGCCGTCGAGGTAGCTGCCGCGCGGCGTGGTGTTGCTCTTGGTGCCGATCGGCGAGGT
>CAZHFS010000444.1:1422-2675 GCA_964531885.1 uncultured Propionivibrio sp. | reverse complement strand
CGCAAAAACCGTCCTCCCCCGCGTCATCGACATCATGGCTAAAGAACTCGGGTGGGATAGCATACGCTGCGCGGAGGAAAACAACAGGGCACAGCAGCGCCTCGAAACCGCGCTATAAGCCAGCAGGAAAGATAAAAACCGCAAGCAGTCCCGGCAGAAAACCGCCGGCCATTAATGAACCGCCCGCGAGAGGCGGCATGCAAGACAGCAGCAAAGGCAGTCTCAGGGGAGCGTCATGACTGGTTTTTTCAGACCATTGGAAGCATTGCCAGGTCGTTCGGCAACAGGCAGGGATGAATTCTGCCAAGCAACTTCCGCCAGTGGTGACGGCATCCGCACCGGGTATCGCTAGCTCGTATCGCAAGCTCGCATCGCAAGCTCATTTCCCAACACAACGGATGGAGGTCATTATGAAGCGCAGGATTCTTCTACTCTCGGCACTGGCAGCCATGATGGGCAGCGTCGCCCTGCCCAGCATTGCACAGGCGCAAGGCAAGATCGTGGTCAAGATCGCCGGCATGAAACCCGAAGGCGAGCCGGAAACCATCGGCATGCGCCTGTTTGCCAAGTACGTCATGGAAGGCACGAACGGCAAGTACGACGTGCGCGTGTTCCCCAACAGCCAGCTCGGCAAGGAAGACGCCTACATCGCGCAAACGCGCAAGGGCATCATCCAGATGTGCGCCACGGGCACGCAAACCTCGTCGCTCTTCCCGGCGATGGCCATGCTCGAGACCCCGATGCTCTATGACAGCCTCGATCATGCGCACCGCGCGATGAACGGCGAGACGTTCAAGCTGATCAACCAGGGCTTCACCGAAAAATCGGGCCTGGTCATGATGAACGCCTTCCCGCTCGGGTTCCGCCACTTCTATACCAAGAAGGAAGTGAAAGGCATCGAGGACCTCAAGGGCCTGCGCATGCGCGTGCCGAACATCCCGCTGTACATCGAGTTCGCCAAGCAGCTCGGCCAGAGCGGCCAGCCGATGCCGTTCGCCGAAGTCCCGTCGGCGCTCGACCAGGGCACCATCGACGGCGGCGACAGCCCCTTCTCCGACATCGTCGCGCTCAAGATGTACGAGATCACCAAGAACATCACCCTCTCGGGCCACATCCTGGTGATCCACTCCCTGTACATCAACAAGGACTTCTACAACAAGCTGCCGCCGGAAGACCGCAAAGTGTTTGACGACGCCGCCAAGCGCTCGGCCGAGGACGTCTGGAAGATGGCCGCCGAAAACGACAAGAAGGCG
>CAZHFS010000444.1:0-1322 GCA_964531885.1 uncultured Propionivibrio sp. | reverse complement strand
CCGGCCGGGACAGGCCGGGCAGCCCGGAGGAAATTCATTAATGAGGGTTAGGGTATGAGCGAGTTGTTACCGGACAAGGAACAGGCCAATGAAAGCAAGGCCGAAGTTGCCTTCCAGATGTTCTGCGCCACGGTTTTCCTGGGCATGATCGGCCTGGTGTTCTACAACGCCATGCTGCGCTATGTATTCCGTTCAAGCTTTGCGCCGAGCGAGGAGTGGGCGCGCATCCTCTTTATGTACATCACCTTCTTCGGCTCGATCGAAGGGTTTTACCGCCATCGCCACATCGCGGTCGACATGTTCACCTCGATGATGCATGGCGCCACGCGCAAGGCCGTCGACATCGTGGCGCAGCTGCTCGCCCTCTTCGCCTTGTTCGTTCTGGCCGTGGGCGGCATCTCGCTGGTCGAACAGACCATCGACACCAAGACCGTGGCCACCGGCCTCAATATGGCCTTCGTGAACGGCATCCTGCCGATCATGGCCATTTCGGTTTTCATCATGCGGGTGAAGGGACTGATCACCACGATCAGGAAGCCGGCAGCCGAGTTCAAAAAACAAGAGAAGGAGATCTGACATGGAACTCGTGATCTTCCTCGGCACCCTCTTCCTCTTTCTCTTCCTCGGCATTCCCATTGCCCTGGTGATGGTGCTCTCAGCCATCTGCCTGATGATCTACTCGGGCTTCTGGGATTACATGATCATCCCGCAGGCCATGGTCGACGGGGTCAACAACTACCCGCTGATGGCCATCCCCTTCTTCGTCTTCGCGGGCGAAATCATGGCCAAAGGGGGCCTCTCCAAGCGCGTGGTGCTGCTCGCCCAGCTGATGATCGGCCGGGTCAAGGGCGGCCTCGGCTACGCCACCATCGTCGCCAGCATCATCTTCGCCGGCCTGATGGGCAGTTCGGTCGGCGAGGCTGCAGCGCTGATGGGCATCCTCTACCCGATGATGCAGCAGGCCGGTTACGACAAAGGGCGTGCGGGCGGCATCATTTCGGCAGGGGCCATCCTCGGCCCGATCATCCCGCCGTCGGCCAACTTCATCCTGCTCGGCGCCACGATGGAGCTGTCGATCACCAAGCTGTTCATGATCGGCCTCGTGCCCGGCCTCCTGATCGGGTTCTTCCTGCTGGTCATGTGGTTCTTCGTGGTGCGCAAAGACGGCTACACCGAGACCATCACCTTCACCAAGGAAGAAGCGATCCAGATCCTCAAGGAGGCGATGCCGGCCTTCATGCTGCCGATCCTGTTGCTCGGCGGCATCCGCGGCGGCGAGATCGGAAGAGCGTCGTGTAGGGAAAGAGTGTGCCTCTATGTGT
>CAZHFS010000443.1:0-2677 GCA_964531885.1 uncultured Propionivibrio sp. | reverse complement strand
ATGTGCTACACCCTGACCGAGCCGCGCCTCGGCGGCGAGGTATATAACCTCGACTACTACGTCGGCAAGGCCAAAGAGCTTGTCGATATGGGCGCCGACTCGATCTGCATCAAGGACATGGCCGGCCTGATCGCCCCCTACGATGCCTACGACCTCGTCAAGGCGCTGAAGGCGGCGGTAAGCATTCCGATCCACCTGCACAGCCACTTCACCTCGGGCATGGCCTCGATGAGCCACCTCAAGGCCATCGAAGCCGGTGTCGATATCGTCGACACCTGCATGACGCCTTATGCTTACCGGACCTCGCATCCGGCCATCGAGCCGATGGTCATGACCCTGATCGGCACTGACCGCGATACCGGCTTCGACATCCACAAGCTGGCGGCGATCAACGAAGTGCTCGAAAAGCAGGTGATGCCGAAGTACAAGCACCTGCTCGACGATTCGAAAGTCTCGATCATCGACATCAACGTGTTGCTGCACCAGACCCCGGGCGGCATGCTTTCCAACCTGGTCAGCCAGTTGCGCGAAATGGATGCGCTCGACAAGATCGACGAGGTTTACAAGGAACTGCCGCGCGTGCGCAAGGAGCTTGGGCAGATCCCGCTGGTCACCCCGACCAGCCAGATCGTTGGCGTGCAGACGGTCAACAACGTGCTCTACGACACCCCGGACGAGCGCTACAAGATGATCACCGGGCAGGTAAAGGATCTGTGCTACGGCTTGTACGGCAAGACCGCCGTGCCGATCGACCCCGAAGTGCAGAAAAAGGCGCTGCAGGGCTACCCGCGTGGCGAGGAGCCGATCACCTGCCGTCCGGCCGAAGTGCTTGAGCCTGAACTCGAGAAGGCCAAGGCCGAAATCGGCGACCTGGCGGTGGATATGGACGATC
This sequence comes from uncultured Propionivibrio sp., assembly GCA_964531885.1. Taxonomy (GTDB): domain Bacteria; phylum Pseudomonadota; class Gammaproteobacteria; order Burkholderiales; family Rhodocyclaceae; genus Propionivibrio. The sequence continues at coordinate 1,785 of CAZHFS010000443.1, read as the reverse complement.
TCCTGATCTATGCCCAGTTCCCCGTCACCGGCAAGAAATTCCTCGAGTGGAAGTATGGTCGTGCCGAAGTTCCGGCCAGCGTCAAGCCGATCACCATGGAACAGGTGAAAAAGCAGGAAGAAATCGTGCGCAAGGCCAAGGCCGGCGAACTCGTCGAGAAGAAAGCCGAAGTGGCCGCCCCCGTCAAATCGGAGAACGTGCGCACCTTCAACGTTTTTGTCGATAACGAGTTCTTCAACGTCGAAGTCGATCCGACTGGCGACTACGTGCCGGTAGCGGCACCTGTGGCGGCGGCCCCGGTCGCCCGTCCGGCCGCTCCGGTTCAAGCCGCCAAGCCGGCGGCTGTTGCACCGGCGCAACAAGCCAAGCCTGTAGCTGCTCCGGCCGCACCCGCCGCTGCGGAAGGTGATGGCAGCGGCTCGCCGCTCAAGGCGCCGATGCCTGGACTGATCATCCGCTACCTCAAGCAAGTGGGCGATACCGTCAAGAAGGGCGAAGGCGTCGTGGTGCTCGAAGCGATGAAGATGGAAAACGCGCTGGTTGCCCCGTGTGACGGCGTGGTCAAGGCCATCAAGTTCTCGAGCGGCGACAACGTGGCCAAGGGCGCGACACTGGCCCTGATCGAATAGCAATCTCCGTAGTACTTGCTCTGCCCGGGGTTCGCCCCGGGACTTGCAGCATTCGGGTGGGGAGGATTATCCTCCACACCCTCTTTTTTTGTAGGGCGGGATTGAGTACTGTGGTGCCTTGCCGCATTCAACGTTCCCCGCGCGAGAAGAAAAACAACGATCATGCATTCCAGCGAACCCAGAACCACCCAACAACAGGCTGCCCTCGCGCTTGCCGCACTTGGTATCGTTTATGGCGATATCGGTACCAGTCCTCTTTACACCATGAAAGAGGTGTTTGCCGGCAACCATCCGATCCCGCTCACGCCTGAGAACGTTCTTGGCATCTTGTCCTTGATCGTCTGGTCGCTGATCATCGTGGTCTCGATCAAGTACGTCGTGTTTGTCATGCGCGCCGACAACCGCGGCGAGGGCGGGATCATGGCCCTCATTGCCCTGGCCTTGCACGATGCCCGGGGAAACCCGAGCCGCGAGAAAGCCATCATGATTGCCGGCCTGCTCGGCGCCGGCATGTTTTATGGCGACGGCATGGTTACTCCGGCGATGTCGGTGCTCTCCGCGCTGGAAGGGCTGGAGGTGGCAACGCCGGCATTTACCCCGTTCATCATTCCGATCACCCTGGTTGTCCTCTTCGTTCTTTTCTTCTTCCAGAAACGCGGAACTGCCAAGGTCGGAGCCCTGTTCGGGCCGGTCATGATGATGTGGTTCGCCACCTTGGGCTGCCTTGGCCTCGTGAGCATTGCCGGCAATCCCGCCGTGTTCAAGGCGCTCAATCCCTTCTACGGTCTCGGTTTCCTGATCGAAAACCGGGCCATTGCCATCGTGGCCATGGGCGCGGTCGTGCTTTCCGTTACCGGGGCAGAAGCCTTGTATGCCGACATGGGGCACTTCGGCAGTCGGCCGATTCGCCAGGCCTGGTTCGGCTTTGTTCTGCCGTCGCTGGTTCTCAACTATTTCGGGCAGGGTGCCTTGCTCCTGGCCGAGCCCGAGGCCGCAAGCAATCCCTTCTATCACTTGGCCCCCGACTGGATGCTCTACCCGCTGGTTGTGCTCTCGACGCTGGCCACGGTGATTGCCTCGCAAGCCGTCATTTCCGGGGCGTTCTCGGTCACACGCCAGGCCATGCAGCTTGGTTTCGTCCCGCGCTTCACGGTGC
>CAZHFS010000442.1:0-2692 GCA_964531885.1 uncultured Propionivibrio sp. | reverse complement strand
CTCCACGCACGACTAGGATTACGCACTTGTAACAAAGTTCATCTATTTGTAACTTTTCATTTCAACCCAGAGCGATGTCACAGCAGTTCCTTGCCAAAAGACGACAAATGGAGGACAAAAAAACGCCTGCCACATGTGGCAGGCGTCGAAGCATCCGGGACCCCGGACGCGGAGGCTAGAACAACCCTAAGGAACGGCTAGCAGCGTTCCCAGATCGTGGCGATTCCCTGTCCACCACCGATACACATGGTGGCCAAACCATAGCGGGCACCGGTACGCTGCATCTCGTGCAGCAGTTTGGTAACGATCACCGCACCGGTCGCGCCGACCGGGTGGCCAATCGCGATCGCCCCACCGTTGGGGTTGGTTTTCGCAGGATCGAGGCCGAGCCCTTTGGACACGGCCAGCGCTTGCGCAGCAAATGCCTCATTGGCTTCGATGACGTCAATCTGGTCGAGCGAAAGCCCGGCGCGCTTGAGTGCCAGTTGCACGGCCGGGATCGGACCGTCGCCCATCACTCGCGCCTCGACCCCCGCCACCGCCTGCGCCACCAGACGGGCCATCGGCTTGTGCGGCCCGCGCGCGGCAACCGCGCCGTCTGCAAGCACCAGGAAGGCCGCGCCATCGTTGATCCCTGACGCGTTACCGGCGGTCACCGTACCGCCTTCCTTCTTGAACGCCGGCTTCATCTTGGCCAGTGCCTCCAGGCTCGTCGCGCGCGGATGCTCGTCGGTATCAAAAATGACCTCGCCCTTGCGGGTCTTGAGCGTCACCGGAACGATCTGCGACTTGAACCGCCCTTCGGCGATTGCCTGCGCCGCACGCTCTTGCGACAGCAGAGCAAAAGCATCCTGTTCCTCGCGGCTGATGCCCCACTTGGCAGCCTGGTTCTCGGCCGTCATGCCCATGTGCCCGGCACCAAACGGATCGGTCAGTGCAGCGACCATCATGTCGAGCATCTTGGTGTCGCCCATGCGTGCGCCATTACGCATTGCGGGCGAGAGATACCCGCCCGCCGACATGACCTCGACGCCACCTGCCAAACCGATCTCGGCATCACCGAATTCGATGGCCTGCGCAACGCTGATGATAGCCTGCATGGCCGAACCGCACAGCCGGTTGCATGCCATCACGGTCGATTCCATGGCCATCCCGGCATTCACCGTCAACAGACGCGGCACATAGGGGAACGTCAGGCCGCAGGGGATGACGTTGCCGACTACGGCGTAGGTCGCCTGCGCACCGTCGATACCGGCACGCACGAACGCTTCGCGAGCCACAATGGCGCCCAGTTCCTCGGGGGAGAGCGTGGATAGGGAACCACCGAAACCGCCAACAGCTGAACGTACGGCACTCAGGGCGAGAACTTCTTTGCTCATGATCAAAACTCCTTCTTTCGTGTTGAACCCGGCCCCCGCCATGGGCAGAGGGCCGGGAATGCATTACAGATGCGGCGGCACGTACGGCAGGGTCAGTCCCAGCAGCCAGAGCATGATCAGCACCACCGGCGTATGGAAAATCAGTTGCAGTGTTGAATAGCCGGCCAGATCGCGCGCCTTGACCCCGGTCAGGCCCATCAGCGGCAGCATCCAGAACGGGTTGATAAAGTTCGGCAAGGCTTCCGCTGCATTGTAGACCTGCACCATCCAGGCAAGGTTAACCTTCAACTCGTTTGCCGCCTGCAGCAGGTAGGGCGCTTCAACGACCCACTTACCACCACCGGACGGCAGGAACAGCCCAAGGATCGCCGAGTAGATACCACCGACCACCGGCAGGGTCTCAGCCGTCGAGATCGAGACGAAGAAGTGTGCCAGCACCTCGTTCAAGCCCGAACCCATCATCACGCCGAAGATGCCGGCGTAGAGCGGGAACTGCAGCAACACCCCGCCGGTCATCGGCACTGACTTGGCCGCCGCGCGCAGGAAGGACTTCGGCGTCCAGTGCAGGAGCATGCCCGCGATCAGGAACATGAAGTTGTAGACGTTAAGGTCAAGCGCCGCGAGGCCGCCCTTGGTGCGGAACACGTCGAACAGATACACGAGGCCGAGGGCCACGATCACCAGGGTCAGTACGGGGCTGTACTCGAGCTTTTCGCCCGGGGTCTGCGGCGTGCCGATATCTTCGTTCGAATCGTCCTTGTAGGTGATGCCGGCCATTTCAGCGGTCTTGGCGTGCTCGGCATCGGGCGTCGACACGTAGCAGATCCACATCGACAGACCCACCAGTACCACGATCATCACCAGGTTCTGCCAGGTAAATAGCGTCTCGCTGAGCGGGATCACGCCGCTGATCTTGAGCAGTGCTGGCGGCAGCGAGCCTTTGGTGGCCATCAGCAACGCGGCCGACGACGACAGCCCCAAGGCCCACACGCTGCCCAGGCCAAGATAACCGGCAGCACCCATGGCGCGGTAGTCGACACCCGGCACGCGCTTGCTGATTTCGCGCAGCAGGATGCCGGCGAAGATCATGCTGAAGCCCCAACTGAGCAGCGAAGCGATCATGGCCATGAAGGCCACGTAGGTCACCGCGCCCTTCGGGGTTTGCGGATAGCGTGCGAGATACTGGATCACGCGGCGCACCGGCGGAGCGACGGCGACGATATAACCGCCGATGACCACGAAGGCCATCTGCATGGTAAAGGGAATCAGGTTCCAGAACGACTTGCCGAAATCGACCGAGATTTGCACCGGGG
>CAZHFS010000441.1:0-2693 GCA_964531885.1 uncultured Propionivibrio sp. | reverse complement strand
TGGTTACCTGCCACTGTCACATCCCGAGGTAGGCTCGCTTCACGTCCTCGTTACAGAGCAGATTCTCGGCTTTGTCTTCCAGCGTGATCTTGCCGTTTTCCATAACATAGCCACGATGGGCGATCTTGAGCGCCTGATTGGCATTCTGTTCGACAAGAAAGACCGTCGTGCCGCTCTCCTCGTTGATCTGTTTGATGATCTCGAAGATTTGTTTGATGATCAGCGGCGCCAGCCCAAGCGATGGCTCGTCAAGCAGTAGCAGCGAAGGGCGGGAGAGCAACGCGCGCGAGATCGCCAACATCTGCTGTTCTCCGCCAGAAAGCGTGCCGCCTGCCTGATGTCGCCGTTTACCAAGGATGGGAAAGCGTTCGAACGCCTGCTCAATGTCGGTCTTGATCGCCGCCTTGTCATTGCGCAAATAGGCACCCATCTCAAGGTTTTCAAGTACGCTCATCTGCGGAAAAATGCGCCGCCCTTCGGGAACCTGACAAATGCCCAGCGGGACGATGTCATCGGCACCGAGGTGCTGGATCGCCTGACCGCGAAACACAATCTCGCCGTGCCGAGGCGGGTTCACCCCGCAGATCGACATCAAGGTGGTGCTTTTACCGGCGCCGTTGGCCCCAATCAGGGTGACGATCTCGCCTTCATTAATGGTCAGCGAGACGTTTTTGAGCGCCTGGATGTTGCCGTAGTAGGTCTGGATGTTCCGTATTTCAAGCATGGGCATCCTCACCAAGGTAGGCTTCGATGACACGCCGGTTTTCCTTGATCTCGCGGGGCGTCCCAGTTGCGATTTCCTTACCGTACTCCATTACGCAGATGCGGTCAGAGATGTTCATCACCAATTTCATGTCGTGTTCGATAAGCAGGATGGCGATTTCGCCTTCTGCACGGATGCGCACGATCAACTCGTCGAGTTCGTGCGTTTCTTGCGGGTTCATGCCGGCAGCCGGCTCGTCGAGAAGAAGGAGGAAAGGATCGGTGGCCAGGGCACGGGCGATTTCCAGGCGACGTTGAGCACCGTAGGAGAGGTTGCGCGAATATTCATTGGCAACCTGGGCAAGCCCTACCTTCTTGAGAAGCTGGTAACTTTTCTCGACGGTTTCGCGTTCCTCGCGACGGGCCTTTGCGCCGCCAAGGATGACATCCAGCATGTTGGTGCGCGTCCGGCAGTGCCGACCGATCATCACGTTCTCAAGCACGGTCATCGCCGGGAAAAGGCGGATGTTCTGGAAGGTACGCGCCATGCCAAGTTCGGTAATGCTGTTCGGCTTCATCCCGTTGATGCGACGCGACTCGGCCTTGGGAGGGTGGATCAGCACATCCCCCGAAGTCGGCGTGTAAATACCTGTGACGCAATTGAAGAAGGTCGTCTTGCCAGCACCATTGGGACCGATCAGCGCAACGATCTCTCCTGCACGGATCTCAAGACCCACGTTATCGACGGCTCGCAAGCCGCCAAAATCCATCGTCAGGCCGCGTACCTCGAGCAGCGTTTTCTTATCACTTACCGCCATCGCTGCGCCCTCCTTCCGCCGTATCGTATTCGTATTTGCGACGCATGTTGTTGATCAGTCCCTGCGGACGGAAAATCATCATCAATACCATCACCAGACCGAAAATCAGCATGCGGTATTCGGCAAATGCGCGCAGGTATTCGGGCAGCAGCTTAAGCGCCAGCGACGCGATGATCACCCCGAGAATCGAGCCCATGCCACCTAGCACCACCATCGCCAGGATCATGGCCGAATCCATAAAGGTAAAGCTGTCGGGGTTGATGAAATTGTTGTGCGCGGCAAAAACCACACCGACCAGTCCTGCCCAGAAGGCACCAAGCGCATACGCCGAGAGTTTCGTCCGGGCCATGTCCACACCCATCGCCACGCTGGCAATTTCATCCTCGCGCAGCGCCATCCAGGCACGGCCAATGCGCGAGTTCTTAAGGCGATTGGTGACAAAGATCGTCAGGCCGACCAAAGCAAGCACGATGTAGTAGGTGTAAACGGCCTTCTGACGGCCATCGAGTTCGATACCGAAGAAATCCGGACGCGGGATACCGGCAATCCCGGCAGCACCGCCGAAAACGCTATCCCAGTTCTCGAGGACGATCTTGGTGATCGAACCAAAACCCAGGGTCACAATGGCCAGGTAATCGCCACGCAAGCGCAGGATGGGGAAGCCTAACACGATGCCGAAAAACATCCCCATCAGGCCACCCAGCGGCAGGCAGGTCCAGAAGCCAAGGTCGAAATGCTTGCTGAGCAAGGCATAGGTATAAGAGCCAACGGCGAAGAAGGCAATGTAGCCAAGATCAAGCAATCCGGCCAAACCGACCGTGATATTTAGCCCCAGGCCGAGAACGACAAAGATCAGGGCACTGACCATCACGTTGATGTGATAGAAGTTCTGACCGGTCGACACTAGCCAGGGAAAAACGATGGCGGCGATTGCAGCAACATACAGCACGCGACGCGTCAGCGTCGGATCGTCGGCCAGACGCTGCGCCAGGGTTGGCTTATCCTGCTCAGGATGGGCTTCGGCGGACACTTCGGCGCGCTTTGTCGTACGCCGCTCGATCATGAACTGCCACAGCCAGGCAATGGCGAAAGCGCCAAAGCCGACCCAGAACAGGTTAGACCAGCGCCAAGATCTGGAAAAGTGATGGCGCTGTCGCTTATCATGTCCAAGGC
>CAZHFS010000440.1:0-2700 GCA_964531885.1 uncultured Propionivibrio sp. | reverse complement strand
TTGGCGAGCACGCTTGCGGGCTTGTGCGCTGTTGGCCATGAGTGTCTGTCCCTAAAAAGCTAATGGATTAATCGAAAACGCAGGATTTTACAGAATAATCTTCTGCTACGCAAGGCGATTTTTCGCCGACCAAATCCTGCCTTCAGCAAGCGCCACGCCCCTTGCCTCATAGAACAGCGTAGTATTACGCCTCCTGCTGGACCAGCGCAACAACCCAAACAAAGCAAACCAATAAAAATGAATCTGCTCAAATCCCTCGCCACCGTCAGCGGCATGACCCTCGTCTCGAGAGTCCTCGGCTTTGTTCGCGACTTTGTCATCGCGCGCATTTTTGGCGCTGGCATGATGACAGACGCCTTCATCGTAGCCTTCAAACTGCCGAACCTGCTCCGCCGCCTGTTCGCCGAAGGCGCTTTTTCACAAGCCTTCGTCCCCATTCTCGGTGAATACAAAAACAAACAAGGCGAGACCGCTGCCAAATCCCTCGTCGACCGCGTCGCCACCTTGCTCTTGATCGTCCTACTGGCAGTCACCTTGCTCGGCATGGCGGGCGCACCGCTACTGATTTATATCGCTGCCCCGGGATTTTCTGCCCACCCCGAGAAATTCGCACTGACAGTCGAACTGACTCGAATCACCTTCCCTTACATCCTGTTCATGTCGCTCGTGGCCCTGGCCGGCGGGGTTCTAAACACCTGGAGCCGCTTCGCCATCCCTGCTTTCACACCGGTGCTGCTTAACCTTTCCTTCATCGGCATGGCCTTGTTCGCGGCACCCCATTTTTCCGAGCCGGTCATGGCACTCGGTTGGGCTGTGTTTCTTGGGGGCATACTCCAACTTGCCTTCCAGATTCCGGGCTTACGGCGCATCGGCATGCTTCCACGCTTTGTCATTGACTGGAGCGACCCAGGCGTGCGCCGCATCTTGAAACTGATGGCACCAGCCGTACTGGGCGTTTCGGTTTCACAGGTCAGTTTGCTGATCAACACCGTATTCGCCTCCTTCCTCGGCACCGGTAGCGTTTCCTGGCTCTACTATGCGGACCGCCTAATGGAGTTTCCAGCTGGTTTGCTCGGGGCTGCGCTCGGCACAATCCTCCTCCCCTCACTTTCCAAATACCACGCCAGCGAAAACCACCTTGAATATTCGCGCCTGCTCGACTGGGGCCTCCGTCTGACCTTTTTGCTGGCCGCCCCGGCAGCCATTGCCTTGGCCATTATCGCTGTACCACTGATCAGCACACTGTTCCATCACGGCGCATTTACGGCCAACGACGTTTTCCGCACACGCGAAGCCCTGGTCGCCTACAGCATCGGCTTGCTCGGCATGATCCTCGTCAAGGTCCTAGCCCCCGGCTTCTATGCCCGCCAGAACGTTCGCACTCCGGTACAGATTGCCCTGATTGCCCTGGCCGCCACTCAAACCCTCAACCTGATCCTGGTCGTTCCGCTCAAACACGCCGGACTTGCCCTGTCGATCGGGCTGGCAGCCTGCCTGAACGCCGCCCTTCTGTACCGCGGTTTACGCAAACAGGATATCTACACCCCACAAGCTGGCTGGCTCGTCTTTATTGGCAAATTACTCCTTGCACTCGTTGCTCTTGCCGGCACACTCCTGCTGCTTGCCGGCAATCAGCAGGAGTGGCTCACCTTCACCTTCATGGAGCGCATCACTCGCCTCGGTATCCTCGTCGCTTCCGGCGCAACAGTCTACTTCGCCACACTGTGGATAACCGGCTTTCGCCTACGCGATTTCCGCCGCAGCGGTGCACAATAAGAAACAAAACACCCAGCAACCGGACGCACTCAACAGGAGAGGACTCGCATGCAACTCAATAGCACCAGCTTTGCCGATGGGCAGCGGATTCCTGGCGACCACGCCTTCTGTCTCCCCGACCCCGCCCACCACGTCTGCCTTGGGCGAAATCGCAACCCCCAACTCACCTGGAGCCCCCCACCCTCCGGCACACGATCGATTGCCATCATCTGCCATGACCCCGACGTCCCCAGCAGAGGCGACGACGTCAATCAGGAAGGTCGCAGCGTGCCCGCCAGCCTGCCGCGCGTCGATTTTTTCCACTGGATCCTCATCGACCTGCCTCCGGAAATCACCAGCATTGCTGCCGGCGAATACTCCAAGGAAGTCACCCCGCGCGGGAAAGCCGGCCCGGCCGCCGCGCACGGCGCTAGGCAGGGCATCAATGATTACACGGGCTGGTTTGCCAGCGACCGCGACATGCGCGGCGACTACTACGGCTACGACGGCCCCTGCCCCCCGTGGAACGATGAAATCGAGCACCGCTATGTTTTCACCGTCTATGCGCTGGACATTGACCGCCTGCCGCTCGAAGGGCGCTTCTCAGGGCACGAGGTGCGCGCTGCACTGCAAGGCCATATCCTGGCACAAGCCAGCCTGACGGGCACCTACAGCCTCAATCCAAAACTCGCAAAATAATTCCGGCCCCCATAGTCGCCTAACACCGAGCGCAAAAAAAAGGGCAGCCCGCAGGCCGCCCTTTTTTGTTTCCTGGCTGGGAAATCACGAAACCATTGGCAGGATCGGCACGATCATCAGCGCAACGATGTTGATGATCTTGATCAGCGGGTTAACCGCCGGGCCAGCCGTATCCTTGTAGGGATCGCCAACCGTATCGCCGGTCACCGCTGCCTTGTGGGCTTCGGAACCCTTGCCGCCGAAATG
>CAZHFS010000439.1:0-2700 GCA_964531885.1 uncultured Propionivibrio sp. | reverse complement strand
GGGTCGGTTGTGTGAGTTCGTCGGATGGAAAAGCTGCCGTTCGACGTGAATTCCAGTTGAAAGGCAGGTGACCGGCACATTGCTGCCCGAGTCAGGCGATAACCGAGCCGAAGTTTTTGCAGAACAACTCGAAGCCGTCCTGCACGCTTGCAGCCTAGTGATTCCCGGCAAGGGAGGAGCGGCATGAACCATCGCGAATTTCTTGCTCTTGCCGGCACCGTATCACTGATCGCCATGCCTGCGTTACCGACGCTGGCACAGCCAGCAACCGAACCGGTACCATCGGGAGGGAATCATGCTCTGCCGGCAGCTCAAGCGAGAGTTGGGCGATGCGGTGATCATCCTTTACGAGAAGGCATTTGAAGACCCTTGCCATCGTGATGCTGAGCGGCGAGAGATCTTGGCTGATGGAACGACAAGGACATACCGGCAGCTAGAAGACCGATTTCGATGAAAATATACACTGGTCTGCGTGAGTCATTTTGAATCGACGAATATTTGATCAACGCAATGCCCCTCAAGGATAAATAATTGGACGAACGCAAATCCCTCGACCTTCAGGCCACGTCGATCATGACGTTGCTTTGCCTCATCTGGGGCTTCCAACAAGTCGTTCTCAAAGTCGCCGCACCGGATGTGACTCCCCTCATGCAGATTGCAGTCCGCTCGGGCCTTTCTGCGGTGTTGGTTTGGTGGACGATGATGTTGCTCAAGGAGCCCTGCCAGATGCTCGGCGAGCACCTGAAGCCGGGGTTGGTTGTCGGAGGACTCTTCGCAATCGAGTTTTTGCTTATTGGTGAAGGACTGCGTTTCACGACGGCCTCGCATATGGTTGTTCTCCTCTACACGGCGCCAATCTTCGTGGCTCTGGGCCTTCACTGGCGCTTTCCGGCCGAAAGAATGAATCGCCTGCAATGGACGGGTATTGCGATGGCGTTTATCGGCATTGCCATCACGTTTCTGTTCCGTGGCCAGGTTGCAACGGGAATCTCATTTGAGGATATGTTGTTCGGTGACGCTTTGGCACTTCTGGCGGGTTTCGCCTGGGGCGCCACCACAGTTGCCGTTCGTTGCACTTCTTTAGCCAGAGCACCGGCGACACTGACGCTGCTGTACCAGCTGGTGGGCGGATTTGTTGGCTTAATCGCCGCTGCCTGGGTGCTCGGGCAAACCCGAATCAATATGACCCCGGTCGCGATTAGCGCCTTGGCATTTCATACAATCGTCGTTTCTTTCGCGAGTTACCTCACCTGGTTTTGGCTTCTCAAGAAATACCTGGCCTCTCGGCTGGGCGTTTTTTCTTTTCTGACGCCGCTGTTTGGTGTCCTCTTTGGGGTCTGGTTTCTCAATGAACCGTTAGAGGCGAGCTTCTTGGTGGGGGCAGTTTTGGTACTTGGCGGCGTGATGCTGGTTAGCGCGCACGGGTGGATTACTCAAATGCTCTCCGGGTCATCCGACTAATTCGCCAAACAGATTTCCCGAAGGCTAGTAAAGATGCCATGCGCCATCTGGCGATACCCTGCAAGATTGTTACCATCCGCACCAACGCCTCCGACTCTCCCCCATGACCCCGCCCCGCCGTATCGCGCATCTGGACATGGACGCCTTCTTCGCGTCCGTTGAACTGCTCCAGTATCCAGAACTGCGCGGCTTGCCCGTCGTCGTTGGCGGTCGGAGCACGATGGCGCCTGTCGTGAATGCCGACGGTTCGCGCAGCTTCGCCCGCCTCAAGGACTATGTCGGGCGGGGCGTCATCACCACCTCAACCTATGAGGCACGTGCCCTCGGTGTGTTCTCCGGTATGGGGCTGATGAAGTCTGCAGCATTGGCACCGGAGGCCATCCTGTTGCCGGCGAACTTTGAGGCGTATCGGCATTACTCCCGCCTGTTCAAAGCAGCGGTAGCCAGCGTGGCTCCCAAGATCGAAGACCGCGGCATCGATGAAATCTACATCGATCTCACGGATATCGACGAAGCGACATTGCCCCTGGCGCATCGAATCAAGCAAGCGGTGAGCAGTGCCACTGGTCTCTCATGCTCCATTGGCATCTCGCCGAACAAATTGCTCTCAAAAATCTGCTCAGATTTGGAGAAGCCGAACGGCCTGACCATCCTGAGCATGGAAGATGTCCCGACACGCATCTGGCCGCTGGCGGCAAAGAAGGTCAATGGCATCGGACCGAAAGCTGCCACCCGGCTGAGCAAGCTGGGCATCAACACCATTGGTGAACTCGCCGCGACCCCTGTCGAAACCTTGGTGCGCTATTTCGGGCAAACGACCGGCGCCTGGTTGCATCGGGTGGCCCATGGTCAGGATGAGCGACCCGTCGTCACCGAATCCGAACCCAAGTCCATCAGCCGTGAAAGTACCTTCGAGCGCGATCTGCATGCCAAGGCAGACCGGGACAAATTATCCGAGATATTTACCGGACTCTGTGTTCGGGTCGCCGATGATTTGAAACGCAAGGGCTACGCCAGTAGAACCATCGGTATCAAGCTGCGCTATGCGGACTTTCAGGTGGTGACTCGGGATATCACCTTGCCGATCCCCATCGTTGATGCCCGGGCGATTCGTCAAGCGGCCGGTGAATGTCTGAAACGTGTCCCTCTGGCGCAGCGAATACGGCTTCTGGGCGTGCGCGCCAGCGGTCTGGCGCCGCTCGATGAACTGAGCCAGGAGACCTTACCTGTTCAGGGCAA
>CAZHFS010000438.1:0-2713 GCA_964531885.1 uncultured Propionivibrio sp. | reverse complement strand
GCACCCTGGAGAGACGATGTCAGCATCTGTGTCACGCGCTGTAACGCTGCGTGACGGTGGCATTACGGTTTGTGGCGTCGTCAGGATTTACCGGCCAGAAGCGCCTTCATGGCAGCGAGTCGGGCCGCGCCGCTCGCTTTGTCGGTGGGGGCGTCGTTCTTGCCGCCGATGAAGCGCAGTTCGTCCTTGCCCATTTCCTCGATGAAGCGTGATGGCTCGCAGCCGATGAAGTCGCGCCCCATCTTGCGTCGCTCGGCGTAGCTTAGGTGCAGTGAACGCTGGGCGCGCGTGATGCCAACGTACATCAGCCGGCGTTCTTCTTCGACGGTGTCGTTCTCGATGCATTCGCGGTGCGGCAGGACGCCCTCCTCGACACCGATCAGGAACACATGCGGGTACTCGAGCCCTTTGGATGCGTGCAGGGTGGAGAGTTGCACAGCGTCAGGGCGTGAACCATCGTCCTGCTTGTCGAGCATATTGATGAGAGCGATGGTCTGGGTAAGGTCAATCAGGTTCTTCTCGTCGGCTTCGCCCTTGTCGGAGAGCCAGCGCTTGAGTTCGAGCACGTTTTCCCAGCGCGAAAGGGCGGCTCGTTTGTCCTCGCCATCGTTGAGCCAGGCCTCGTAGCCGGTGGCGGCGAGCAGGTCGTCCATCACCCGGCCGGCGGGTTCGCGCAGGGCGCGGTACTCGATCCGGTTGATGAACTCGCAGAAGTCGATGAGTGGTTGTAACTGGCGGGGTTGCACACGCTGCGCGAAACCTTCTTCGAACACGGCGGCGAAGAGGGAGATATGGCGTTCGCCGGCGTACGTGCCCAGCGCTTCGAGGGTTGTTCCGCCGACCCCGCGACGTGGGGTGGTGACGGCGCGGATGAAGGCCGGGTCATCGTCGCTGTTGGCCAGGAGGCGCAGATAGGCGCAGATGTCCTTGATCTCGCTCTTGTCGAAGAACGACTGCCCGCCCGAAAGCGTATAAGGGACACGCTGGTCGCGCAGAAACTGTTCGATGACGCGCGCCTGGAAGTTGCCGCGGTAGAGGATGGCGTAATCTGAGAACTGCGTCTTGTGCTCGAACTTGTGGGCGAGAAGTTTCATGACCACGTGCTCGGCTTCGCGTTCGCCGTCGCGGCAGGCCGTGACGGTGATCGGGTCGCCGATGCCCAGGTCGGACCACAGCGTTTTTTCGAAGAGCTTCTCGTTGTTGGCGATGACCGCGTTGGCCGCCTTGAGGATACGGACGGTCGAACGGTAGTTCTGCTCAAGCTTGATGACCTTGAGTTTCGGGTAGTCGCGCGGCAGGCTGCGCAGATTCTCGATGTCGGCGCCGCGCCAGCCGTAGATCGCCTGGTCGTCATCACCGACTGCCGTAAAGGCGGCGCGTGGGCCGGTAAGCAGCTTGAGCAGGGTGTATTGGCAGGCGTTGGTGTCCTGATACTCGTCGACCAGCAGGTAGCGCAGGCGGTTTTGCCATTTGTCGAGTACGGCCGGGTGCTGGGTGAAGAGTTCGACCGGGAGGGCGATGAGGTCATCGAAATCGACCGCTTGGTAGGCTTTCAGCGTTGCGGCATAGCTGAGGTAAACGCGTGCAGCGAGCGCCTCGGTTTCGTTGCTCGCCAGTTGGCGGGCGGCATCCGGCGAGACCAGGCCGTTCTTCCAGTTGGAGATGATGGTTTGTAGGCGACGGATCGTTGCTTTGTCCACGCTGCCCGAGAGGTCGGCGACGATGGCCTGGCAATCGGTGGCGTCGAAGATCGAAAAGCGCGGCTTGTAGCCGAGCACCGTTGCTTCCTCGCGCAACAGGCGCACCCCGAGCGCATGGAAGGTCGAAATGGTGATGCCCTTGGGTTTTTCCCCCAGCATGTGCGTGATGCGCTCCTGCATCTCGCGCGCCGCCTTGTTGGTGAAGGTGATCGCGGCGATGTTGGCCGGGTTGAAGCCGCAGTCCTGGATCAGGTAGGCGATCTTCTGGGTGATGACGCGCGTTTTGCCCGAACCGGCGCCTGCCAGTACCAGCAGGGGCCCGTCGAGGTAATGGATGGCTTCGCGTTGGGGGGCATTGAGGAGCATGGGCGATACGGATAAGCGTCAGTCCGTGGGACGGCGGAGCAAGGTGTCTTGCGCGGGCAAAGAGGCGCGAAAACGGAGCGGATAAGCTGCCAACGACGAGGGGCGAATGGCGAATTGCCCCCCGGTTGGGTCTATAGCTTGCGCAGCACGGCGCTGCCGATCGAGTAACCGGCGCCGAAGGAGCAGATGACGCCATAGTCGCCTGCGGCAAGGTCGGCACGGTGGCGGTGGAAAGCAATGATCGATCCGGCCGAGGCGGTATTGGCGAACTCATCGAGGATGATCGGCGCTTCGTCGAGAGTCGCGTCCCGGCCGAGCAGGCGCTTGCCGATCAGCTGATTCATCGCAATGTTTGCCTGGTGCAGCCAGAAACGACGCACTGACGCGGCTTGCATACCGTGCTCGGCGAGATGCGTGGCGATGTGCTCGGCAGCCATCGGGCAAACTTCCTTGAACACCTTGCGCCCTTCCTGCATGAAGAACTGATCCCGGTCATCCGGGTTGCGGTCTTCGCAATGCGAATAAAACCCGGCGTTGCTGCGGATATTGTTGGAGTAATGGGTGGCCAGTTTGCCGCTGAGGACTTCCCAACGCTCACTCGCCTGCGCTGCGTCTGCGCGCTCGACGACGAGGGCCGTGGCCACGTC
>CAZHFS010000437.1:0-2719 GCA_964531885.1 uncultured Propionivibrio sp. | reverse complement strand
CGATCAACGAGCATGTCCAGAATGCTGTTCGGGGTTCGTGGCAAGCCCGGAATTTTTTCCTGATTGATGATGGCCGCCATTTCTTCGCCTGCCGCAGGCCAGATTAAATAGAGATGCCCGTCAATGAGCCAGAGGCGTGAGCCAGGTTCATTGATTCCCCAGGTTCCATCCCGGACAAGTCTGCGCATGATGTCCACCAGGAACCGTTCCACCGGAAGACCGATCTCATAGCCGGTAAACGCAACGCCAAGATTTCGCAGGTCTCGTTCGACACTGACCTGGTCTGAGCGGATCACGAGATCGTGTATCAGATTCTCGGCACTGGGGTGCCCGTTAATTGTTTCCATCATCCAGAGTACGAGTTCTGTGTCCCCCTCCGCAATCCAGGCGAGGCCCTTTGGACTGATGATGCGCTCAGCAATCAGAGAAGAAATTGCCGTATGCTTTTTCGCACGATTCTCACGCCAATGCAGGAAGTACCGATCTACGCCGTGCCTGCTGGCCCAGGAATAAAGATCTTCCACGAATGGGCTCCAGACTTTCGCTCCATCTCTGCTAGTAACGACAAGATCTGTCACCGGCTTACCCACATCGTGGCAAAGTGCCGCTAGAAACACGGCAAGGTGCCACCGTGGTTCTAGCTCACGTCGTCTCCTGGGCGCCTGCTCTCCAGGCAGTAGCACTCGATCCCCAGATTGAAGCGACCACAGGGCGACCTCGGCAGCATGACGAAGCAACCCGCCTGCCCCCCTGTGGTGATGAGTTTGGCTTGCCGGCAAGAGATGCGCGTAGGAGGCAAATCGACGGAGAGACTCCAGGTAGTACTGCTCGAATATATCGGGAGAAGCGAGTCCGGCCTCGCGAATCTGACCAATCAACTCCCGCTGAGTCTCGATAAGTTTGTGTGGGTCCGTGGCCGGCAGACCCCTCATAAACGGCGGGTACCGAGGAATCTCCTCGTCGATTGCCATTTGCGCAGCGTCATTCTCAGCGGGCTTGCCGACAAGCTCCTGACTTTGACTATCAAAGCGAACTGCCTTCCTGATGAAACTTAGCAAAGGTCAGCCCTCCCCTTCGCCAACACCTTGCTGTGTTCTGTCCAAGCCGCGTCGAATCCCAGGCACAACACGAAGACGCTGCCGTGCCCGATCAGGATCAATATCCAGAAGACCACAGATCGAGTTGAAGGAATTGGCGGCATTGGAAATGCCATGGAATATCCATATCAAGGCTTCGCGCTGTATGCCGCCAATACTTCTCTCCGACTTCTCGATTGACCTCACGTTGCCTTTCGCATCTTCGATCGCTTGATGAAGGACAGCTATCCATAGGCGCTTCGATCTTTGGATGACATCCGATGTAGCGCGATCCGATTCCATTCCGAAAAACCCAATGTGTCCCACGTCAGAAAATCCGATGCGCCTTCCCGATGATCTGATTCCGATCAACCCAGCCGGTAAGCCGGTACCGTGAATCAAGGCTGTCGGGATGTGATCCGGCAACGTAGTAGTGCCCTTCCGGAATTGTGCCGATGAGACCAATATCCAGCGGCTCTCCGGTTCGGGCTCTTTCCTTCGCACGGCCGACTGAATTGCCATCTACGAAAAAGTCTCGGCCATTCGCCGTAACGACTGAACCGGGCAGTCCGATCAACTTTTTTACGAAGACGCTCCCGTGGGGATAAGGCCAGTTAGCCTCCCATCTGAAGGCAACCAACTCTCCGCGCGCCGGCGTGACACCTTTCTCGACAAGAAAAATGGTGCCAGGAAGACTTTCGGTGAGATTCAGGGCGACGAAATAAGCGCGGCCAAATGCCAAATGGGCTGCCATGACCCAAAGGACAACCGGAAACCAGCATCCTGCCAGATTGTAAAGACGGATATGCATGGTGCCACTGTATCGGCGCAACCTGCCCAGCAATTCTCGAAATGCGCCCGGCAAAGACACATTTCAAGTGCACGAGACCTGAGCCATGGGCATGCTGCAAGCAGAAGTGGTGACGCCCCGTTCTTGCAGTTTTTAGGATCTGTGGGAAGCTTGGTTAAAACTGATTGGAGGCACTCATGACCATCGCTGCCGCAACACATACGAACGGCCTGTTTGGCGCGTTACCGCTATTCGCTTTACTGCTAGCTGGTGCGGCCTTGTTACGCTGGAATCGCAGATCCAAAGCTGCGGCAATACCACGGATCGCTCAACTCGAACGCGAACTCGATTTGATCAAGAGCCAGATATTGCTCGTCACAACTGATATGTTGCCCGGCTGCCGAGTTGTCAAGACGATTGGTTACGTCGAGTCTCTTTCAGAGACCGAGGCGGGATCCGACTGGGAGTACCGCATCGCAGAAAAGGAAGCATTGCTCGGGCTGGCACAGAAGGCGGTTGGTATTGGTGCCAATGCAGTTGTCGGCATCAAGAAGATCAATGCCCACTACGATCAGGCGGGATCGCAGTGGCGGGTATCGCGTGTGGCATATTGCGGGACGGCAGTCGTCAGCGCGAACTGAGTGCCCATTGCATTCAATTGGAGGCTTGGCACATCTGCGTGCGAGGTTCCGCTCCCGCATTTGCACTGCACAATCGGTAGCTGTCTCATTCAGAAGCGTCGGAAATAGCTTGTTAAGCGAAATAATTTCGATATATAATCCTTATATACGAAATCCGCCTCTGGAGTTGCCAATGGCCAAGCCCACAAAAGAAACGATCCCAAACTTGCTCG
>CAZHFS010000436.1:0-2728 GCA_964531885.1 uncultured Propionivibrio sp. | reverse complement strand
CTTGGATTGTGCAGGACAGACAGAGAAGGACGAGCGATGAAAAGGAATCGGATGACTGGCGTGGCCTACGAGGCAATTACTCCACAAGCGGTGTTCGAGCAGCGCCGACGCTTGTTGGCTGCGGCTGCCGCCGGGGCGTTTGGCGGGGTGCTGATGCCCTGGGGGGCGCGTCAGGCGTTTGCCCAATCAACGTCGACAGCGCGCGGCGAACGCCTGGCAGCGACGCCGAGTTCGCGCTACACGCTCGATGAGGGACAGACCCCTTACAAGGACGTGACGGGTTACAACAACTTCTACGAGTTTGGCACGGACAAAGGGGATCCGGCGCGCGAAGCCTACCGTTTGCAGACTCGTCCCTGGACGGTGGCCGTCGAAGGGCTGGTCGGCAAACCGCGCGTTTTTGATCTCGACGACTTACTCAAGCTTGCTCCCCTTGAGGAAAGAGTCTATCGCCTGCGCTGCGTCGAAGGGTGGTCGATGGTGATTCCGTGGATTGGTTATTCGCTCTCTGAACTTCTGCGTCGGGTTGAACCGCTGGGCAGTGCGCGCTATGTCGAGTTCATCAGTCTGGCGGATCGCAAGCAGATGCCCGGCTTGTCGTCTTCGGTCATCGATTGGCCATACCGCGAGGGCTTGCGTCTCGATGAGGCGATGCATCCCCTGACGCTACTTACCCTCGGCTTGTACGGCGAAGTGCTGCCCAAGCAGAACGGGGCACCGGTGCGCCTCGTCGTGCCGTGGAAGTATGGCTTCAAGAGCGCCAAGTCGATCGTGAAGATCCGTCTTGTCGAACAACAACCCAAGACCAGTTGGTCGCTCGCCGCGCCGCGCGAATACGGTTTCTATTCCAACGTCAATCCGACGGTCGATCACCCGCGCTGGAGCCAGGCCACTGAGCGGCGTCTGGGTGAAGGCAAGGGCGGGCTCTTTGCGCCGCGGCGCAAGACGCTGCTGTTCAACGGTTATGCCGAGCAGGTCGCGGCGCTCTACGCCGGCATGGATCTGCGCGTCAATTACTGAGGCGCGGCGTCCGATGCCACGCGGCTTCGATCTGGTCCGGCTGAGCGTTTTCCTGGCCGCGCTGGGGCCCCTGGTACGGCTTGTCTGGCTGGGGGCTGAGGGAGATGGCCTGGGCGCCAATCCGGTCGAGTTCGTCACGCGTTCGACCGGTACCTGGGCGCTGGTCTTTCTCTGTCTGTCGCTGGCCATGACCCCGCTGCGCCGTCTGACGAGCGACGGCCGGTGGATCCGGCTACGGCGCATGCTCGGCTTGTACAGCTTTTTTTATGCCGTGCTGCATGCCGTGCTGTGGTTCTGGGTTGAGCACGGCTTCGAGTTCGAGGCCATGCTGCAGGATGTCGTCAAACGGCCTTTCATCGCGGCCGGAATGACGGCCTTCGTGTTGCTCGTTCCCCTGGCCGCGACCTCGACGAAGGCCGCGATCCGCCGCTTGGGCGCCCATTGGCAGCGCCTGCACCGGCTGGTCTATGTGATTGCCGTGGCGGCCATCCTGCACTACTGGTGGCACAAGGCGGGTAAGAACGACTATGCGCCGGTGTTGCCTTATGCGCTGACGGTCGCGGCCCTGCTTGGCATGCGCGTCTGGTGGGCGATTGTCGACCATCGGCGGTCGACGCGGCGTCCGCCGGTCAGCCGTGACGGAGCTTGAGCGCCAGGACCGTCCCGGCCAGGATCAGCGTTGCCGCGTTGGCGGCAATGATCGGCCAGGCCTCGAGCTGGATGCCATAGGTGAGCCACAGGGCCGCGCCGCTGATGAACAGGATGTACATGCGCAGCGATATGTCCTTGGTGTGCCGAGTCTTCCAGGTGTGCCAGACCTGGGGCACGAAGGAAAAGGTGGTGAAGCAGGCGGCGATGTAGCCGATCCATTCGGTCGAGATCATAAATATGCCTTGTGGCTGCAATGGGCCGGTATGTGGCAAGGGCTCAGGCGCTCTTGCCTCGGCCGGCAAGCAGCGCCATCCGTCCGATGAGTCCGTCGCGCAGGATGAACTGATGGTAGAAGGCGCCAACGATGTGCAGCGCGATGATTGCTGCAAGGATCCGGGCCGTGGTGACGTGCAAGGTGTACAACGGCTGGCTGGCGTAATTTGTCGGGAACGCCAAGTCAGCGCCGCGCAGTACGCCGATCACCGTCTCGGGGAGGCTGAACAGGGCGGCGAGGCCGATTCCGCTGGCAATCATGGCCAGCACCAGGCCATCGAAGACGCGATGCACGAAAGGGACGATGCGGTCGGCGATGGCGATGCCGGAGAGCATCGGTGCCGGGCGCCGGGAACGCGGGCGAAGAAAGAGGCGGAGCAGGGTCAGAGAGAGGATCAACAGGCCGACCAGCATGTGTTTGAGGAGCGCGCTGGCCTTGGCGGGGTCGGTGGCTTCGATGCGCGCCATGACGAACGTGCCCATGATCAGGGCGGCAAGGATCAGTACGGCGATGGACCAGTGCAGGACGCGCAGCGCGGTGGGGTAACGGAGCGGGGTCACGGAAGAAACCTGGGAGTAAAGAGAAAATGGCTGCTGTCCCGGCGCCCGAAGGGCCGGGTGATGACAGGCAGAGTGATGTGGAGGGCGGCTCTGACTAACGGCGACGTGTGGTGCCGATGTCGTTGATGTCCAGCATGCGGCCGGGTTTGTCGCTGCTTGAACTGCGAGCCCCTTGCGGTTTCTGATAATTGGCCATGCGCTGCTGGTATTCGCGGTTGGCGCG
>CAZHFS010000435.1:0-2736 GCA_964531885.1 uncultured Propionivibrio sp. | reverse complement strand
CTGTGCCGGTGATCGTGGTGGGCAACCTGACCGTCGGTGGAAGCGGCAAAACACCGCTGGTGCTATGGCTGGTCGCACAGTTGCGCGCTGCCGGTCGGCGACCGGGGATCATCAGCCGCGGTTACGCCCGTGATGGCAAGGCAGTGCTTGCGGTTGACTCTGGGGCCAGTGCCACGGAGGTGGGTGATGAGCCTTTGTTGCTGGCCCGGCGCAGTGGGGTGCCGGTCTTTGTCGGGCGGAACCGGGCTCTGGCAGGGCAAGCGTTGCTCGATGCCTATCCGGACTGCGATGTGCTGGTGTCGGACGACGGGATGCAGCATTATCGGCTGGCTCGGGATGCGGAAATCGCCGTCTTCGATGGGCGCGGTGCCGGTAATGGATGCTGGCTCCCTGCGGGGCCGTTGCGCGAATCCCTCTCTCGGCTCCAGGCGGTCGATGCGGTGGTGTGGAACAATACGCCGGCAGGCGCGGTGGCGCGCGAGGCCGTGGTCGGTTGCGGGCGATTTGCCATTCCGCCTGTCTTCGATATGGTTTTGCACGGGCGGTGCTTCGTGCATCTGCATGCCCCGGAGCGCACTTGCACGGCTCAGGATTTGCGTGGCAAGCGCTTGTGCGCGATTGCCGGGATCGGTGATCCGCAACGCTTTTTTGACCAGTTGTCCGGATTGGGTCTTTCGTTCGAAGCACGCCCATTTCCAGATCATCACACCTATATTGCCAGTGATTTGTCCTGTGAATCTGGCACAATTCTGCTAATGACCGAGAAAGATGCGGTAAAATGCGCCCCCTTTCCCATTGCAGAAGCATGGGTCTTGCCGGTCGAGGCGACAGTGTTGCACTCGGCCAATGGTTGTTCGCTCTTGGTTACGTTAATGGAGAAAATCGATGGATGCACGTCTGCTTGATATCCTTGTTTGCCCGATCTGCAAGGCTAATCTGGAGTATGTCAAGCCGACGGCTGAGCTCGTGTGCAAACCATGCAAGCTGGCTTTCCCGATTCGCGATGACATTCCGGTCATGCTTGCCGATGAGGCGCGCCCTTTGACGGCCGACGAGCAATGAGCAGCACCTCGGTGCCTTTCAAAGCGGTCGTTCCTGCGCGTTACGCGTCCACCCGTCTGCCTGGCAAGCCTTTGCTTGATCTGGGCGGCAAACCGATGGTTGCCCGGGTGGCCGAGCGTGCGGCGGCTTCCGGGGCTGATGAAGTCTGGGTGGCGACCGATCATCCGGATGTCGTCAGTGCCGCCGAAGCCTGTGGTCTGTCGGTTTTGCTTACCCGGGCGGATCATCCCAGTGGCACCGACCGTCTGGCAGAGGTGGTGGCTCAACGGGGCTGGGATGACGATACGATCGTGGTCAATGTCCAGGGTGACGAACCTCTGATCGATCCGGTATTGATTGCCAGAACGGCGCACCAACTGGCTGAAAGCGGAGCCGATATTGCGACGGTTGCGCATCCTATTTTATCGGCTGAGGAATTTTTTAATCCGTCCGTGGTCAAGGTCATCTGCCGCGCGGATGGCGATGCCTTGTATTTTTCACGTGCTCCGATTCCATATGCACGTGACCATTTCGCGCGGACGCCAGAGCGAGATTCGTTGCCCGAAGGGTTTCAGGCCTTGCGACACATCGGACTGTATGCCTACCGGGCGCGTTTCCTGCGTGCCTATAGCCGTTTGACGCCGTCGTATGTCGAGGGTTGTGAGGCACTGGAGCAGTTGCGAGCACTGTGGCACGGTTTTCGAATTAGTGTGACGCTGGCAGATCACATGCCTCACCCCGGAGTCGATACTCCGGAAGATGCACAACGCGTTCGCGCTTTTTTCGCGGGGTAATGTTCGATCGTACTTAATAATAAAAGACACGATTGATCGTGTCTGGTAGTAAAAGTAGCTTGCAGTTCACACTATTGCTTCATCCGGAGAACAGGTAGTTGAACCAAGTGTTATTACAGCATCTTCGTCCAATGATCTTCGAGGGGATAAGCAATGAAGATAGTATTGTTGGGCGCACCGGGAGCCGGTAAAGGCACCCAGGCGTCCTTTTTATGTGAACGTTTCGGTATTCCGCAGATATCCACTGGCGATATGCTGCGCAGCGAGATCCGCGCCGGCTCGGCGATTGGGGTCGAAGCCAAGCGATTGATGGATGCCGGCAGGCTGGTTTCCGACGAAACCGTCATCGAACTCGTCAAGTCACGCCTGGGGCGTGAAGATTGCCAGCCAGGCTATCTCCTTGATGGTATCCCGCGCACTATTCCTCAAGCCGATGCGCTGCGTGCCGAAGGTCTTGGTATCGATTTTGTCGTCGAGATCGCAGTTGATGATCAGATCATCATTGATCGCATGAGCGGGCGCCGGGTTCACCCAGCCTCGGGGCGCAGCTATCACATCGTCTTCAATCCGCCGAAGGTTGAGGGTCGTGATGATGTGACCGGCGAGCCATTGATTCAACGCGACGATGACATGGCAGATACGGTCCGCAGGCGCCTTGATATCTACCATAACCAGACGAAGCCCCTGATCGCGTATTATAATCAATGGTTTTCCACGGGCGATGCCAAAGCACCCAAGTTCGTTCGCATTGACGGTGTTGGAAGCGTCGATCAAATCAAACAGCGCGTCTGTGCAGCCTTGGGCTGACAGGGGCGTCTGCGTTCTGCTTAGTTATACCTATTGACAGATTTACCTCCCGCTAGAGGAGGTAAGCGTTTTTTGTGCAGTTGTTTTGCTTGCC
>CAZHFS010000434.1:0-2744 GCA_964531885.1 uncultured Propionivibrio sp. | reverse complement strand
AATGGCGAGTCGACCTTTGACGTCCAGACTGAGCGCGGTCGCACCCTGAAACATTAGCTCTGCCCCTCGATATTTACGCGGGAATAGATAACTTCCCACTTTTCACCACTATCTCCCACTTTACGGCATAGATTTTGGCAAAGCAAGGGCTTTTTTTAGGTTTTTTTCAATCAGGACAATGACTTACAGCGCATTTGAAATGTCTTTTCAGAGATTTTTTCCCTTACAAAACAATGCAGAAAAAAGACAACTTAAAGTTAATTATTACGAAAGCAGCGCCGACAAAAACAAAAAACCCTGCTCTCAGCCGAGAGCAGGGTTTCTGCCGAACTGCGACCGCGGCGAAGCGCGGCACTCAACTCATCAACCGACGTAGCCGAGGAAACGCCAGTAGGTCATACCCATCGCCAGGATCAGCAGGTAGGCGATGATGGTCAGCGGGATGCCGGTACGCACAAAATCGCGCACTTCGAAGGTTCCGGTACCGTAGGCAATCATGTTTTGCGGCGCATTTACCGGCAGGATGAAGCCGAAGCTGATCACGTACTGCAGGATCATGGTCATGCCGACCACGTTGATGCCAGGCGTCTTGATGTTCTGCAACACCGCGATGACGATCGGGATCATCGCGGCAGCAAGGCCGGTAGCACTGGCAAAGCCGAGGTGGATGATGATCAGGAAGGCAGCCAGGATGGCCAACACGCCGATGGCAGTCGCCGTCTGCAGGCCGAAGATGACCACAATATAATTGGCCAGCCAGGCTCCCGCCTTGGTCGACAGGATGGCCGACCCAAGGCTGATGCCGATACCGAAAAGCAGCAGGGTTCCCCAGGGAATGCGCTTCTCGCAGTCTTCCCAACTCATGATACCGATACCAGGGAGGAACATCAGCATGATGGCGACGATGGTCGTCGTCGAGGTATCCAGGTCATGCACGATCTTCTCGGTCGCCCAGAAGAAGAGCAGGGCGATCGAGATGAACATCAGTTTTTTCTCTTCCGGCCGCATCGGCCCCAGCGCCGCCAGCTCTTTGAGGATGGTGTCCTGGCCGCCGCTGAATTCGGCCTGCTCGGCCGGCATCATCCTGGTCAGCACCAGGTACAGCGCCACCGACATCAGCGCCGAGAATGGCGCCGCCGCAATGAACCACTCAAGCCAGGAAATCGTCACGCCAAGCTGTTTTTCGATAAAGCCGATGGCCACCATGTTCTGCGCCGCGGCGGTTTTCACCCCGACGTTCCACAGACTGTCGGCCTGCGCCACGGCAATCATCAAAGCACCGGCAAAACGACTTTTAACCGGCACCTTCAAGGCAATAATGACCCCCATGACGATGGGCACCATGCAGGCCACGCGGGCGGTCGTACTGGGAATGAAGAAGCTGAGGATGAAGCCGAGGAAAATCACCCCCATCAGGATACGGTTCGACTTGGCACCCACCTTGGACATGACCACCAGCGCAATGCGCTTGTCGAGCCCGGTTTTGGTCATTGCCGCTGACAGGAACAAGGCCGCGCCGACCAAAGCCCATGCCGTATTGCTGAAACCGCCCAAGGCAATCCCCAGCGCCCGGCTCGTGCCTAGCATGACCTTGGGATCGGCAACGCTCGGCGCGAACCCGAGCATGAGCGTCATCAAAACGGCAATGACGAAAGCGCTCACGGGGTAGGAGACGGCTTCCGTCATCCAGATGATGACTGCAAAGACCAGAATCCCGATCATGTACTGACCGGCTATCGGCAACCCCTGCTGCGCCGGCATCAAGGCAATAAGCGCCAGCGCCGCAAGGGCAATGAACAAGCCATACCGTTTGAAAAACGAAGGCTGTGCAGTTGTTGAAGACATCGAACCTCTCCGTGAAAGAACAAAGTTAATCCGTTCAAGGTTCGGCCGGTCTTTCAAGCACGCGCGACTAAGCCACACGCCCCCCGACTTCCCCCCCCTTGGTGCCACGAACACCGAAAACCGCATGCTCGAAGCCGCCTAACATGCAAATTGCACTTTTTTTGTTTTTTGCCGCATTTAAAACCACACCCCTTTTATCGCAGGCCTGCCACGCCGTCAATACGGAGCGCCCACATCGCCACCTGCAGCCATGATTTCTGTGCACGAGAGCACAAGGAAGGCACCACTGAAATCGGCAAGCGGATTGGGCTAAATGCACTCAGCGCACACTGCCCAAAACGTACAAGACACGAGGGCATCGGAGGAAGCGCCGTGCACGGCGGTGGCTTACCTGATTGACCATTGCAGCCATTGATTCAGTGCAGCTTGAGGGTTTGCCGAGTGAGGACGCGGAACGCCCCTTAAAACACTGCCGCAAACGATACGCTCACCATCTCCAACGCAGCCGGGAGGGAAGAATGCATACGCAGCGCGCAAGGCAGCACCACCACAACAAACAGGAGAGGGAAGCCGGTCGATAAGCCGGGTTCTGTCGTGGGCAACCATTCCTCTAGGCGTACCGTTACCAGCACGCTCAAGCAGCCTACCCGGAAGCAGCGCGAGCCACGCCTAATGCTTCCCTATTTGGCCTTGCTTCGGATGGGGTTTGCCGTGCCGTCCGTGTTACCACGTCCGCGGTGAGCTCTTACCTCGCCGTTTCACCCTTGCCGTCCCGGGTTTCCCCGGTCTTGGGCGGTTTGCTTTCTGTTGCACTTTCCGTCGCCTTCGCCTTGCGGCTTATAGCGCCCGGCCGTTAGCCGGCATCCTGCTCTATGAAGCCCGGACTTTCCTCCCCGTGC
>CAZHFS010000433.1:0-2744 GCA_964531885.1 uncultured Propionivibrio sp. | reverse complement strand
CGGCGTCGGAAACGACGACCTTCATGTCGGAAACGAGTTTTTGCTTGTTGGCGTCTGCAATATCGGGCATGGCGAACCTCATTCGGTTGGGAGTAGGGGAAGAATCGGCCGGCGGCGTTGCCGCGCCAACCACTGAGTGCAGAGTATCGAAATAATGCCTCCAGATCAATGAATGTCGGCGCCCTTTGATGCGATTACCTGTCACGGTGAGGCTTTGCCACAGGGAGACCTTTGTGGCAGCATGACATTGCATAATGACGACATCACCAACCTTGGTGCGTGATGCAAATTTGACTCGACAATCTAAGGAATAACATGGCCTGGGACCCCGCGCAGTACCTCAAATTCAGCAACCATCGTCTGCGCCCGGCCCTTGATCTGCTGGCCCAGATTCCGCTAGCCGCGCCCGAGCGGATCGTCGACCTTGGCTGCGGCGCCGGCAACGTCACCCGCTTTCTCGCCGAACGCTGGCCACACGCGCAGATCAGCGGCGTAGACAACTCGGCCGAAATGCTCGCCAAGGCGCGCAGCAGCATGCCTCAGGCCGAGTGGGTGGAAAGCAGTATTGCCTCCTGGGAGCCCAAGGCCCCGGTCGATCTGATCTATTCAAACGCCGCCCTGCACTGGCTGCCCGATCATCCCGCCTTGTTCGCGCGCTTGCTTGGCTTTCTCAAGCCGGGCGGCATGCTCGCCGTACAGATGCCGCGCAACTTCGCCGCCCCTTCGCACACCTCGATTGATGCCGCGCTCGATGCCTTGGCCCTGCCGGCGGACCTGCGTGCGACCATCGACGCCAACAAGCTGAACAGTCCGGTGGCCGAACCGGCCGACTATTACGACTGGATTAAGCCGCTCTCCGCCGTCGTCGACCTCTGGGAAACACTCTACTCCCACGTGCTGGAAGGCGACAACGCGGTCTCCGAATGGGTCAAGGGCACGGCGCTGATCCCGGTGATGAACGGACTCGGCGGTGAAACCACGGCGCTTTGCCAACGTTTCCTCACCGACTACCGCAACCGCACCAACGCCGCTTACCCACGCCGGCCAGACGGCACAACCCTGTTCCCCTTCCGTCGCCTGTTCATCGTCGCCACGCGCTGAGCCGGAAAAGGCTGGCTAACCACGCTGGACACGAAGGGCGGACAACCACAACGAACACAACGCACACGACGAGAACCAAAAACGCTTTCTTCGTGATCTTCGTGGTTCAAGCGTTTCGCTCTGTTTTTCCTTGTGCTCGTCGTGTTCGTTGTGGTTGATGTTTGAATGCAGCCCCGGATCAGCCGTCCTTGCGCTTGCCGGTTTCGGCGTCGAAATAATGCAACCGGTCGGGGCGAGGCACGACGTGGATCACCGCACCACGCTCGGGTGCCTTCTGTGCTTCGTCAGCGCGGATGACCACCATCTCGTCACCGCTGCCATGCTGCCAGCGCCCATAGACCAGGCGCTCGGCACCGAGCATCTCGATGGCGTCGACGGTCAGCGCCCAGCCGACGCTGGGGTCATCAGTCAGATCCAGGTGTTCGGGACGGATGCCGACAATGGTTCCCGGCGTACCCCCCGGCGCGTTTTTGAGCAGGTTCATCGGCGGAGAGCCGATGAAGGTGGCGACAAAGGTCGACGCCGGCCTGGCATAAACTTCCTCGGGCGTGCCAAATTGCTCCATGATGCCGCCGTTCATCACGATCATGCGTTGGGCGAGTGTCATTGCCTCGACCTGGTCGTGGGTCACAAACAGCGATGTAATACCGAGATCACGGTGCAGCTTCTGGATTTCGAGACGGGTATGCGCCCGCAACTTGGCGTCCAAGTTGGAGAGCGGTTCGTCGAACAGGAACACCTGCGGCTGGCGCACGATAGCGCGGCCCATGGCCACGCGCTGGCGCTGCCCGCCCGACAGTTCGCGCGGTTTGCGTTGCATGTAGGGGCCGAGTTCGAGAATCTTGGCGGCCTTGGCCACGCGCTCCTTGATCTCTTCCATCGGCAGCTTGGCGATCTTGAGGCCATAGGCCATGTTCTCGAACACGCTCATGTGCGGGTAGAGCGCATAGTTCTGGAAGACCATGGCGATGTCGCGATCGGAGGGTTCGAGGTCGTTAACCACCCGCTCGCCGATGGCGATCTCGCCACCGGTGATTTCCTCAAGGCCTGCCACCATACGCAGCAAGGTGGATTTGCCGCAACCCGAGGGACCGACGACGACGACGAATTCGCCGTCCTTGATTTCGGCGTTCACGCCGTGGATGACCTGGTTGGCCGTTTTGCCACTGCCGTATTGTTTGATAACGTTGCGAAGGGAGATGGAAGCCATGTGGGTATCGTTAATCTGCGTTGTACTAGAAAGAAGGGCGCTTATTTCTCGGTATCGACGAGGCCCTTGACGAACCATTTCTGCATCAGGATGACGACCAGCGCAGGTGGCAGCATGGCCAGGATGGCGGTGGCCATCACCACGTTCCACTCGGTGTAGGCCTCGCCACCGATCAGGCGTTTGATGCCCATCACCACCGGATACATATCTTCCTGGGTCGTCATCAAGAGCGGCCACAAGTACTGGTTCCAGCCGTAGATGAACTGGATCACGAACAGTGCGGCAATGCTGGTCGCGGAGAGCGGCAGGAGCACGTCCTTGAAAAAGCGCATCGGCCCGGCACCGTCGATGCGCGCGGCCTCAACGAGTTCATCGGGCACGGTGAGGAAGAACTGGCGGAAGAGGAAGGTCGCCGTCGCCGAGGCAATCAGCG
>CAZHFS010000432.1:0-2746 GCA_964531885.1 uncultured Propionivibrio sp. | reverse complement strand
CCATGGGCTCGCCGGTCAAGATCGTCGCCGACGAGTGGTGCAACACCTACGAGGATATCGTCGACTTCACTGCGGCCAATTCCTGCGACATGGTTCAGATCAAGACGCCCGACCTCGGCGGGGTGCACAACATCGTCGACGCGGTGCTACATTGCAACCGTAACGGCATGGAAGCCTACCAGGGCGGCACCTGCAACGAAACCGACATCTCGGCGCACACCTGCGTACACCTCGCCCTGGCCGCACGCCCGATGCGCATGCTGATCAAACCGGGCATGGGCTTCGACGAAGGCATGAACACGGTCTATAACGAAATGCACCGTACATTGGCGCTGCTCAAAGCCCGGAGGGGATAAGCCATGAAACCTGAATTCAAGATCCTGTCGCCAACCGCGATCCTCGGTTACGGTTTCCCGGAAGAAAGCTTCCGGCGCGGCATGGCCGAGAAGCCCGACCTGATCGCCGTCGACGGCGGTTCGACCGACCCCGGCCCGTATTATCTCGGTGCCGGCAAGGCGTTCACTGACCGCACTGGCGTCAAACGCGACTTGCGTTACATGATCAAGGCCGGCGTTGAAGCCGGCATCCCGGTGGTCGTCGGCACCGCCGGCGGCTCGGGCGCCGAACCGCATCTCGAATGGTGCCGCCAGATCGTTCTCGAGATCGCCCGCGAAGAAAAGCTCGCTTTCCGCATGGCGATCATTCCGACCGATGTCGCCAAGGCCGCGGTGCACACTGCGCTCGACGCAGGCGAGATCGTTCCGCTTGATCTCGTCCCGCCACTCACCCACGAAGCCATCGACGCGTCTCCGTACATCGTTGCCCAGGCCGGCGTCGAGCCCTTCATCCGCGCGCTGGAAGCCGGCGCGCAGGTAGTGCTGGCTGGCCGCGCCTACGACCCGGCGTGCTTCGCCGCCCTGCCGATCATGAAGGGTTATGACGAAGGTCTCGCTCTGCACTGCGGCAAGATCCTCGAATGCGCGGCCATCGCCGCCTCGCCCGGATCGGGTTCGGATTGCGCGATGGGCATCCTGCGCGAGGACTCCTTCGTCCTCAAGGCGCTCTCCGACGACCGCAAGTTCACCGCCGAGTCCGCTGCCGCACACACCCTGTACGAGAAATCGGACCCCTACTTCCTGCCCGGACCGGGCGGGGTGCTCGATCTCACCGGCTGCACGTTCACCGAGCACGCCGACGGCACCGTCGAAGTGCGCGGCTCGAAGCACGTACATCGCCCCTACATGGTCAAGCTCGAAGGCTCGGCCCCGGTCGGATATCGTACGCTGTCAATCGCCGGCACACGCGACCCGATCATGATCGCCTCGATCGACAGCATCCTCGAGGCAGTCAAGGCCCGCGTCTCACATATCCTCGGCGACGAAGCCAAGGCGCGCGTCTTCTTCCACATCTACGGCAAGAACGGCGTGATGGGCGACCTCGAGCCGCTCAAGCAGACCACGGCACACGAACTGGGCATCGTCATCGAAGTGCTCGGCGCGACGCAAGAGGAAGCCAACACCGTCTGTTCGCTGACCCGTTCGACACTGCTTCACTACGGCTACCCGGGCCGCGTGGCCACGGCCGGCAACCTGGCCTTCCCGTTCTCGCCGTCCGATGTGCAAGCCGGCACGGTCTTCGAATTCTCGCTCTACCACCTGATGCCCATCGACCCCTCAACGGCCTTCCCCTTCCATATGGAACAGGTCGTCAACGGTCAAAGCACCAAGGAGAACGCCGCATGAAGAACATTCTCGACATCGCCCGCGTCGTGCGCTCGAAAAACTCGGGGCCGTACGAACTGGTGCTCGACATCATGCTCAAGGACCGTCAGCTGTTCGACGCCCTGCGCACCAGCGGCCAATTCTCCCCGGAGCGCATCGCCAAAGCCTATGGCGTCGGCGTTGAGGAAATCCGGCGCATCGTGTGGTTCGAACCGGCCAACGCCGTCAAGGTCGTCATGCCGCGCCGCATCGTCTCCGGCGCCCCCGGCGACGCCGACGTTTACGGCGCACAGCAGCATGCACCGTTGCTCGGACTGAATTTCGAACTGTAGTCGAACACCCCCGCGCCGCTTCACAGCGGCGCGGTTTATTGCCTCGGGGCCACCCGAACACCGCACTACCGGATCGACACTGCAGGGAGATACCGGACATGGTTGTGATGCACGAGACATTGATCTACGCGGTCTATTACGCACCGCGGGGACGTCCTCGCCTCTACCGACTCGGGCGCGAGATCGCCGAGCGACACCTTCTGCCCACCGATCTTCTGGTTGGCATCATCGGCGCCGAGGGCGCCGGCAAATCGACCCTGATCCGCGGCATTTTCCCCGGGCTCGAACTCACCAACGACGACGAGGGCATCAACCTGCGCTCGACGCCATTGTTCGATTTCTCGGAAAACGACCGTTTCGGGGCGCACACGTATCACATCGACGTCCGCTACGAACAGGCTTTCCGCCAGATCTGGGAAATCGCCGACGCAGTAACCACCGCCATCAAGCACCGGCGCCGGGTCATCGTCGAACACTTCGACCTCCTCTACCCGCACCTCAACTTCAACGCCCAGATCCTGCTTGGCATCGGCGAGGAAGTGGTTGTCGCCCGGCCCAATGTTTTCGGCCCCGACCCCGAGGCCGTGCGCGACATCGTCTATCGCACCGTCAAATATCGGAAGATGGCCCACTCGGCGGAGGACATCACCAGCCTGATCCTGTCGCGCGACTACGGCATCCCGATCCCCGAGC
>CAZHFS010000431.1:0-2753 GCA_964531885.1 uncultured Propionivibrio sp. | reverse complement strand
TCTTGAGCATGGCGTAGCCGAGCGGCCCCTTGGGCAGCATGCCCTTGACGGCCTTTTCGAGGACGCGGCCGGGGAAGCGCTGCTGCATCTTGGCAAAGCTGGTTTCATAGATACCACCCGGGAAGCCGGTATGGCGGTAGTACATCTTGTCCTCGGCCTTGTTGCCGGTGACGCGGATCTTCTCAACATTGGTAACCACGATGTAATCGCCGGTATCAACGTGCGGAGTAAACTCCGGCTTGTGCTTGCCACGCAGGCGACGAGCGATCTCAGTGGCAAGGCGACCAAGCACCTTGTCCGTGGCATCAACCACGTACCACTCGCGCTGCACCTCGTGCGATTTGGCGGAGAAAGTCTTCATTTAAAACGCCGTCCTTTTATGCCCGATAACGGAAAGCCGGACATGTTATTGCAAAGCAGCGCATTATGTCAATGCCTGCTATGCGCATGATGAAAACACACTGCCCTGCCTGCGGCATACCGCGCGACGACAGAACAGTGCAGCAATGATCGTGGGAATCGAGGGACGTCATTCTATACATCCTGGCGCACAATCACAAGGCCATCCACCCATCTACAATTCTCTCTATACAATGACATCTTTTGCGCAAACTGGATGATTAGTATGGACTGCACTGTTAAATGGACCGGCGAAGGCATGTCATTCCTCGCAGAAACCGGCAGCAATCACGCGCTCGTGATGGATGGCGCCCCCGAAGCCGGCGGCCGCAACCTGGCCCCGCGCCCGATGGAGTTATTGCTGGCAGGCACTGGCGGATGCACCGCCTTTGACGTCGTCATGATCCTAAAAAAAGGACGGCACAACGTAACCGGCTGCGAGGTCTCACTGCACGCCGAACGCGCCGAATCCGAACCCAAAGTGTTTACACACATTCACTTCCACTACAAGGTCCGGGGCAATAACCTCAAGCAGGAAGCCGTTGCGCGCGCCATTGAACTCTCCAAGAGCAAATATTGCTCAGCCTCGATCATGCTTGGCGAGGTCGCCAAAATCACGCACGACTTTGAGATCGTCGAAAGTTAAGGCGCATCAGACCCAGTAGGCAGTGCGCGTCATAACCTTGGCAGCCACGCGCATCGCCTGCTTAACCGGCAAAGGAAGTTCTGCCGCCCCATGGCGCACAGCCATATCTGCATGCGCTCGCTCGTCCTCTTTCATCTGTCCCACGATGGCACGCGACTTCGCATCCTGAACCGGGAGGCGCTCAAGATGACCGGCCAAATGCGCCTCGACCTGCCTCTCTGTTTCAGCCAGAAAACCGAGGTTCCAACGGTCGCCAACCTTGCCTGCAGCGACCCCAAGCACCAGCGCCCCGCCATACCACAAAGGATTGAGCAGACTCGTCCGCCCACCGAGTTCCCGGATACGCGAGCTTGTCCAAGCCAAATGCTCGACCTCTTCATCGGAAGCGTGTCGCAACGCTTCCCTAAGCGACGGATCACGACAGGTTAATGACTGCCCCTGGTACAGCGCCTGCGCGCACACTTCGCCCACGTGATTGACCCGCATCAGCGCTACCACATGTTTTTTTTCCGACTCGCTCAGATCCGCCTCGGGCGCATCTGCACCAGGCAATGGGCGGACTGAGTGCGCTGGGGCAAACAGGGTTCGCACCGCACGATCAAATTCAAGTATCAAAGCATCCAGCATTTATCCCTCGACAACCTTACTTGCCATACTGAACCTTAGACAGCTCTCGCATCCGGCGCAAAATCTCGTCAACCGTAAACAACGGCGTTCCAACATCGCAAAAATAACTGGCATGCAATTCGACATGAGGGTTATTCGAGCCACCACGAATTGGCTGCCATTGATTGGACCGCGCTTTCGCCCAAGTTCCGTCGGTACGTCCAAAGGCGTAATTGCGCCGTTCTCTGGTTTCGCAGCGCAAGCCTTCAAAACTGACATTACGCGCCCCACTCGAACTGACGATCACCAGCGCATATCGGATCACGCCGTCCTGCCCAATCGACAGCGATTTGGTATCAATCAAGAACTGGATATCGCGCACAGCCCCGACGCGAAAGGACAAAAGATCACTCTCTTTCGGGTAAGGGGGCAAGGCCACTTCAATTTCGGCCCACGCTTTGACATCGGACTCATCTTCCAGTACGGGACCAGCCCCTACCTCACCGACCACGAGGCAGGCCGCAAGCACGCCACACAGAAAGAACTTTGGAGCTCGCATCAAAACCTCCGCTGCATCATTCTTCGCGTTTCTCGGCCTGCTGAGCACGGCCGCGAGGCGATTGATCCGCCCGCCGCACGCGCCTTTGCTCGATATCGAGGAATCTGGATAGCTCATTCAGCGCCTGCTGGTAAACCCCGCGCTTAAACTCAATCACCGCATCAAGGGACACCCAGTAGTGATTCCAGCGCCAGGCATCAAACTCCGGATGATCGCAGGCACGCAAGGAAACATCGCTATCCCGGCCCACAAGCCTGAGTAAATACCAGATCTGCTTCTGTCCGCGATAGCTGCCTCGCCACTCGCGTTTGATCCAGTGTGTCGGCACATCGTAACGCAACCAATCCTTGGTTCGCCCAAGAATGGCAACATGCTCGGGGCGCAAACCGACTTCCTCGTAAAGCTCCCGGTACATCGCTTGCTCCGGCGTCTCGCCGCGCTTGATGCCACCTTGTGGAAACTGCCAAGAATGCTCGCGGATGCGCTTTCCCCAGAAAACCTCGTTTTTTGCGTTACAAAGGATGATGCCGACGTTCGGGCGAT
>CAZHFS010000430.1:0-2773 GCA_964531885.1 uncultured Propionivibrio sp. | reverse complement strand
ATCCGCATTGACGTGAATTTCGCTTTGGTTCTCTCTTTTCTTCGTGTTCTTCGTGCGCTTCGTGGTTAAGCGGTTTTAAAACCTCAATCACGGCTCAGGAAGGCCTCCAGATGTGCCGCGACGAGTTCGGGCTGGTCGTGCTGCACGTTGTGCCCGGAGTCCTCGATCGTCACTTGCGTCAAATCCCGGAAGCAGCCGGTGCGGCGCGCAAATTCCGCCGGATCGCTGCCGAAACGCTGCCGGATCAGCCCGTGCTCGGCGATCTGCAACTGCACCGGCGCGGTGATTTGCCGCCAGCACTCCATCACGTCCTCGGCGTGATACACCGTCGGCGCGGCAACCCGGTGCCAGGGATCACAGGCCACATCGAGCGTCGTGTCATCGCGTACGCGCGTCGTCGCCCGGGCAAGGAAAGCCGCGCGCTCGGGCGTCAGGCGGGGGTTCAGGTCAAGCAACCGCCCGGCGAACTCATCGAGGTGGTGGTAGATGCCAGGCACAGGTTCGCGGCGGATATCGGTCAGCCAGGCGTCGATCAGGCGCGGTGAGGTGTCGTCAAACGAACGCTTGAGCCCCAAGAAATCGAGCATCGCCAGCTGGGCCACCCGCGCCGGGCGGGCCCCGGCATACGCCCCGGCAATATTGGCGCCCATGCTGTGTGCCACCAGGCGTGCCGGGCGCTTGGGCGAGTAGTGCTCAAGCAGCGCATGCAGATCGGCGTAATAGTCGTAAAACCAGTACGGCTGCCCCAGCCACTGGCTCTCGCCGTAGCCGCGCCAGTCGGGGGCGATGACGTGCCATTTATGCTGCAAGGCATCGACGACAAACTGGAAGGTCGGCGAACAGTCCATCCGTCCGTGCAGAAAAAACACCGCGGGGGCTTCTGCCGGCCCCCAGTGGCGAACGTTGTAGCGCAGTCCACGGAGGGTGATCTTCTCGGTTCGCGAACGCTGATGATTCGTCATGGATGCATGGCCTTAAAAAATCGACATCAAGGAAGCATTGTCGCTCGGAAGGTGCCAGACTCCAACCCACCCCCGACCGGCGCAGCACCCCTGGCCACCCGGTGCCTTGACCGCCTTTTATCCGCTCCCGCCAAGGGGCTGCCCGGCAAAGCGTATGCCGCATCCTCGGTGGCCGGCGCACGATTTTTTTGCCATCATACCGGGTTGCACTGCACGGCCTCGCGGCCCAGCTCACCACCCGATAACAAAAAAAGGACCCCGCATGGAAAACATGTCGCTCACCACCCCGGCCCTGCTCTTCCCGGCGATTTCGCTGCTTCTGCTGGCCTACACCAACCGTTTTCTGACCCTGGCCCAGGTCATCCGCCAGATGCACGCCAGCAGCAAGGACGATGTCCCCGAACTGGTCCTGCGGCAGCTCAAGGGGCTTAAGCACCGCATCCGCCTGATCAAGCAGATGCAGGGCTTCGGCGTGACAAGCTTCATCCTCTGCGCCCTGGCGATGTTCGTGCTTTTCCTCGAACTGCAAACCGCCGGCAAGGTGCTGTTCGGCCTCTCGCTGCTCGCGCTGGCGGTCTCGCTGCTGCTTTCCTTGCTCGAAGTGATGGTCTCGACCGATGCCTTGAACATCGTCCTCGGCGACCTGGCTCAGAGAAAACCGGTGCAGGCCAGCGCCGACGAGGAAACAACGGACGGGCGTTTCTAACCGGCCTGCAGGGCGCATCGGTGCTTGATCCTGGCATGGCACGGCTGGAAGGCGCATCTGGATGCGCCTTCCAGGCCATGTCGCTGCCGCCCCGCCCTGCGTTTGCACGCCTGGCCGGGAACGCTT
Source organism: uncultured Propionivibrio sp. (assembly GCA_964531885.1). Lineage (GTDB taxonomy): Bacteria > Pseudomonadota > Gammaproteobacteria > Burkholderiales > Rhodocyclaceae > Propionivibrio. The sequence continues at coordinate 979 of CAZHFS010000430.1, read as the reverse complement.
GACCTGACTATCGCTGCACGGTTCACAGTGTGTTCCCGGTCGGCATGGGGCCGGCCGCCAACGAAGGAGAAACGCATGAACACGTCACCGATGAACAAGGAACGCTGGGTGGAGGTCTTCGCCGCCGCCGGCCTCGACGAGGCGACGATGCAGCGCTGGCACGCCGAATTCGAGCGCCGCTATCCAGAAGGCCACCAGGCCTTCCTAGACTGGATCGCATTGCCGCCCGAGGACATCGCCCGCATCCGCGCCGCATCGCGCGGCGCGTAATTGCGCACCCGGCGCGGCCGTCGCGTTCGCGGCGTACCGCGCCAAGGAGACTTGCCCATGCACACCGCCGGAAAACTCGCCCGCCGCTACGCCCTGTCGCGCAGCACCCTGCTCTACTACCACCGCATCGGGTTGCTGCTGCCGAGCGGGCGCAGCGCCGCTAACTACCGTGTCTATTCGGACGCAGACCGCGAACGCCTCGAACGCATCCTGGCCTACCGCGATGCCGGCGTCCCCATCGAGGCCATCCGCACCTTACTCGCCGCCGACCCGGCCGCCAGCGCCGCGCTCCTCGAACATCAGCTGTTTGCGCTCAATGCCGAGATCGCGCGACTGCGTGCGCAACAGCGCGTCATCGCCCGACTTCTCGGCGGCGCGCAGGCGTTGCGCGGCAGCCGAACCTTGGACAAGGCCGCCTGGGTCGGTCTGCTCGCGGCGACCGGTCTTTCCGAGGCCGAAATGGATCTGTGGCACGTCGAATTCGAACGCCGCGCCCCGGAGGCACATCAGGATTTCCTGGAAGCGCTGGGCATCCCGCTTGCCGAAATCGTCGCCATTCGGCAACGTTCGGCAGCGGCAATCACACCGCCGGCATAGCCCCTGGGCGCGCGGCATCGAACGCCGCCGACCATTCCGTGCGCCAGGCGCGGCGCGTGCTGTCATCGATCCAGGCCGCATCGAGGCCGTTCAGCAGGCACGCGCGCAGGTC
>CAZHFS010000429.1:0-2774 GCA_964531885.1 uncultured Propionivibrio sp. | reverse complement strand
GACGGTCAGCGCAGGCCGACATCAGTGCACATGCGCCTGAAGGTGTTGCAGAATCGCAGTTCGACGGGGTAAGGAAAAAAGTCGACCACATTGCCGGCCCGAATCTCGCGCTGGGCGGCTTGCCAGAATTCCGGCGTCAGCAGATCGCGGTGGTGGCGGAGGAAAGCCGCGCGCACTTTCTCGGAGCCGAGCAGAAAAGCAGCGAATTCCTCGGGAAAAACGTCGTGCCGGCCGACGGTGTACCACGGCTCGCCGGAGAGTTCGAGGTCGGGGTATGGCGGCTCGGGAATTGCCCGGAAGTTACAGTCGGTCATGAACTCGATTTCGTCATAGTCATAAAAAACGACGCGGTTGTAACTGGTGACGCCGAAGTTTTTCCACAGCATGTCGCCCGGAAAGATGTTGGCGCAGGCGAGTTGGCGAATGGCGTTGCCGTATTCCTGAACGGCAAGGTCGATTTGCTCTGGTGTTGCTGAGTCAAGGTAGATGTTGAGCGGGGTCATGCGGCGCTCGGTGTAGAGGTGCTTGATGATCAGGTTGTCATCCTGCTCCTCGATCAGAGAGGGGGCTAGGCTGCGCAGGGCGTCGAGCAACTCGTCCGAAAACCGCTCAAGCGGGAAGGCGACGTGTGAGAATTCCAGCGTGTCAGCCATCCGCCCGACACGGTCGACCTGTTTGACCAGTTGGTATTTGGCCCTGACCGTGGCGTGATCAACCTCCTTGGTTGCGGCAAAGACGTCCTTGATCAATTTGAAGACGTACGGGTAGGAGGGCAGGGTGAATACCAGCATGACCATGCCGCGAACCCCGGGGGCGATGATGAACTTGTCCTGCGAATGGCGCAGGTGGGCAATAAGGTCGCGGTAAAACATCGTCTTGCCCTGCTTGCCGAGGCCGAGCATGGTATAGATTTCCGAGCGGGATTTGGTTGGCATCAGACTGTGCAGGAAGTTTACATAACCTGACGGGACTTCCATGTCGACCATGAAATAGGCGCGAGAGAGCGAAAACAAAATGGCGATGCGCTTGGGTTCGAGAAGGATGGTGTCAAGTACCAGTTTGCCGTCTGGGGTATGCAGTACCGGAATGGCGAAGGGGAGCTCGGAGAAGCCGTTGATCGCCTTGCCGAAAATATAAGCCCCTTTGTTGCGATAGAAGGCGGAATGGAGAACCTGGATCTGCAGATTGACTTCGGCAGGTGGCCAGCCGTCCAGATGCTCCTTGATCATCCGCATGGCGTAGTGAATGTCGCGATCGAGGTCCTCGAACGGGCGCTGCCAGCCAAAATCCAGAACCATTTGCCGCAGTGCGTTGCGTAATCCGTGATCCTTGGGGTAGTAGATCGAATAGACCGGGGGTTCTGAAGCGATGAATTCAGTCGAAATGGTGGGGCGCGTGAAGATGTAGTCGTTGTTGAAATACGTGCGGTGCAGGAGGCGTGACCAGACCGAATTGAAGAAGGTTTCAGCGACCTCGGGTTGCTTGTGGTTGATCAGGAGCCCGATGTAGAAGAGCTTTACCTGTTGCAGGGTCTCGTCGTCCAGCAGGTGGGCTCGGTATTCCTCGGTGAGCCAGCGCGCTGTTTCGCTGGCTGCTTCGTTTTCGGCAGGGAGCCGGTTGCGCACGGCATCGTGTACGCCTTGCCAGTCGCCGGCTTCGAAGAGGTCCTTGGCGCGCTGTCCGAAGGCTCGCAGGGTGGCGTAGTGCCGGTCAAAGGCTTCGATAGTGGCTTCGGCGATGCGCCGGGCAATCGGATGGAATTCGCTGGATATGCTCATTTGTGTTGCCTGGCCGGACGGATTGTTGTCAGTTTAGCATTCGCTTCCATGAAGTGATTGATGCGCAAAGAGAATAAGTTTGTGCTAGCGGGGAATGAACAAATCCTCCATAATCGCAAACTATGCAAGCCGCGAAGGTCGGAAAGTTGCCCCTCTTCGCGTGTTCCAGCAAGGGTTATTGTTCGCACGGGTATCGGTGCGAGCCGGTAAGTCGAGTATTTGTTGTTGCCAATCAATTACATGGAGCAGATATGAGCGAGAGTTTGATCAAGGTTCCGCAGGGCGGACAAAAAATCGTTCCGGGCCAGACCATCCCGGACAATCCGATCATCCCGTTCATCGAGGGGGATGGCATCGGCGTCGATATCACTCCGGTGATGAAGAAGGTCGTTGATGCCGCCGTTGCCAAGGCCTATGGTGGCAAGCGCAAGATTCACTGGATGGAAGTCTACGCCGGTGAAAAATCGACCAAACTCTACGGTTCGGATGTCTGGCTGTCGCCGGAAACGCTGGAGACTCTGAAAGAGTACTCGGTCTCGATCAAAGGCCCCATGACCACCCCGGTTGGTGGCGGTATCCGCTCGCTCAACGTCGCCTTGCGTCAGGAACTCGATCTCTACCAGTGCGTCCGCCCGGTGCGTTACTTCCGTGGCGTGCCTTCGCCACTCAAGCAGCCTGAATTGACTGATATGGTCATTTTCCGTGAGAACACCGAGGATATCTACGCGGGTGTCGAATGGATGGCTGGTACCGATGCTTGCAAGAAAGTCGTCAAATTCCTGCAAGAAGAAATGGGGGTCAAGAAGATCCGCTTCCCCGAGTCCTCGTCGATCGGCATCAAGCCGGTTTCCAAGGAGGGGACCGAGCGCCTGGTACGCGCTGCGATCAAGTACGCGATCGACAACAAGCGCAAGTCGGTGACCATCGTGCACAAGGGCAATATCATGAAGTTCACCGAAGGTGGCTTCCGTGATTGGGCCTACGCGCTGGCCAAGA
>CAZHFS010000428.1:0-2780 GCA_964531885.1 uncultured Propionivibrio sp. | reverse complement strand
GGTTTCGAATCTGCATTGGCGTGAGCCGGCCCATGACCATCCATCCTGTTCCGCCCCCACAATCACCCCCACACTCCAAGCCGGATTTAGGGGGATTATTGAGAACAATATAAGAACGTGGAAAGCGCAATCAAGCTCCGGAATCCGCAGAAATCTGCGGCTTTGCGGGATGAATCGGGCTTTCCTGGGATGATATGCGGATTCCGAGGTGATCGCGCGCGGTGTTCCGATTTGATCGCGCGCGGTGTTCCGAGGTGATGGCGCGCAGCGTTCCGAGAATTATCCGCGCAGCATTCCGAGGTGATGGCGCGCAGTTTGAAGTTAGGCTCACCTGATCGTTGGAGCATTCTTTCGGCCGGACAGCGGTTGGAGGAATGCATGCCGACGAGGAGAGTTGCGATGCGCCATGTGCGCGAGATTTTGCGTCTGAGCCTGGACTGCGGGCTTTCGACGCGGGTAGTTGGCGAGCGGGTCGGGGTCGGATCGACGACGGTCCGGGATACGCTTCGGCGGTTCAGTCGGTCGGGGCTGACTTGGCCGGTGCAGCCTGAGATGACGGACAGCGACCTGGAGTCCCGGCTCTACGGCGTGCCAGGGGTAAAGCCCGGGCGCCGCAAGTTGCCGGAGCCCGACTGGGCGGTGGTGGCGCGTGAGTTGAAGCGCAAGCACGTGACGCTGCAGATCCTGTGGGAGGAGTACTACGCGGCGAACCCTGACGGCTATCGCTACAGCCGATGGTGTGACCTGTTCCGGCGCTGGGAAGGCCGGCTGCCGTTGGTGATGCGCCAGAGCCATGCTGGCGGCGAGAAGCTGTTCGTTGACTACGCTGGCGACACGGTGCCGGTGGTGGTGGATCGCAGGACCGGCGAGATCCGCGATGCGCACTTGTTCGTCGCTGTTCTGGGCGGCTCAAGCCTGTCGTTTGCGTGTGCGACCTGGACCGAGCAATTTGCCGACTGGGCCGAGGCCCACAATGCTGCCTTTGCCTTCTTCGGCGGGGTGCCGCAGCTGCTGGTTCCCGACAATGCCAAGGTCGCGGTGATCAAGGCCTGCCACTTCGATCCGATGATCAACCGCAGCTACACGGACATGGCTCGGCATTACGGGACGGCAGTGCTGCCGGCGCGGCCGAGGAGGCCCAAGGACAAGGCGAAGGTTGAGGCCTGTGTCAGGATCGTCGAGCGCTGGGTGCTGGGCCGTCTGCGCAATTGCATCTTTTACAGTCTGGCCGAGCTCAATACTGCCATTACCGAGTGCCTTGCTGATCTGAATGAGCGCCGTGTGCTGCGCCAGTTCGGCCGAACGCGCCGACAGCTGTTCGAGGAGATCGATGCTCCGAACCTGAAGCCGCTACCGGCTGAGCCGTGGGTCCATGCGCAATGGAAGCGCTGCCGGGTCGGGCTCGATTACCATATCGCGGTCGAGCAGCATCATTACTCCGTGCCGCACCGCTACGCGCGCCGGGAGGTCGAGGCGCGTTACACCGCCCGGACCGTGGAGATCTTCCTCGGCGGCGAGCGGATCGCGGTGCACATGCGCGGCAGTGGCAATGGTCGGCACACGACCGTGCCCGAGCACATGCCGTCGAGCCACCGGCGCTATCTCGACTGGACACCGGCAAAGATCCAGGAGGAGGCGGGCCGGATCGGCCCGATGCTGTCGCTGCTGATGGAGCGCATCATCGAGGACCGGCCGCATCCCGAGCAAGGCTACCGTTCGTGCCTGGGGATCATTGGCCTGGGCAAGCGCTTTGGCGCTGAGCGCCTTGAAGCGGCTGCGCTTCGCGCGCTGGAGATCGGCGCGCGCAATTATCCGTCTGTAAAATCGATCCTCGAAAAGGGGCTCGACAAGGTGCCCGTGTCCAAAGCCCCGGAGCGCGAGCCGATCCTGCACGACAATATCCGGGGCTCTCAATACTACCACTGAAAGGAGCAAGGATGCTCAAACACCCTACACTTGATCAGTTGAACCAGCTTGGCCTGACGGGCATGGCTCATGCCTTTGCCGACCTCGATGGCAATGGCGAGGCCGCCAGCCTGAGCCATGCGGAATGGTTGGCGCTGTTGCTTGATCATGAGACGACATGGCGAAATGACCGCCGCCTTGCCCTGCGGCTGCGTCAGGCAAAACTACGCCATCATGCCGTGCCTGAGGATGTTGATTATCGCAGCACACGCGGGCTTGACCGGCGGCTGTTCGAGATGCTGCTCAAGGGCAACTGGATCGGTGCCCATGAAAACTGCGCGATCATCGGGCCAGCAGGGGTCGGTAAAAGCTGGCTGGCCTGCGCCATCGGGCATCAGGCCTGCCGTGACAATCGGTCGGTCCTTTACACGCGGCTGCCGCGGCTGATCGATGAGCTGTCGCTGGCCAAGGGTGATGGCCGCATTGCTGCGCGGATGAAGAGCCTGGCCCGCGTGGACCTGCTCATCCTTGATGACTGGGGTCTTGAGCCGCTCGATGGCAATGCCCGCCATCATCTGCTGGAGATCCTCGAGGATCGCTATGGTCGGCGTTCAACGCTGGTCACAAGCCAGCTTCCCATCGCGCGCTGGTTCGATCTCATCGGCGATCCCACCTACGCCGATGCCATCCTCGATCGTCTCGTCCACAACGCCCACAGGCTCGAACTCGAGGGGGAATCCATGCGCCGCCTGGCTCAGCGTGCCGCCGCTTGACCAACGCCAAACCATAGTGCGAATAGATACCAACGATCAGGTGCTCTACCTGCGCGCGATCAAATCGGAACGCTGCGCGGCATCAGATCGGAATACATGCGC
>CAZHFS010000427.1:0-2781 GCA_964531885.1 uncultured Propionivibrio sp. | reverse complement strand
CGCAGGCGCTCGCGCACGGCATGGATCAGGAAGGCGATGATCGGTAGCGGCATCAGGGTGACGAGCGCCAGCCAGGGGTTGATCGAGACCAGGATGACCGTGGTCATGGTGATCATGAGGACGTCGCTGGCGAACTCAAGGAAGTGCAGCGAGATGAACAGGTTGATGCGGTCGGTCTCGGAGCCGATGCGGGCCATCAGATCGCCCGTACGCTTGCCGCCGAAATATTCCTGCGAGAGCTTGAGCAGGTGCTCGTAGGTGGTGGTGCGCAGGTCGGCGCCGATGCGTTCTGAGACGAGCGCCAGCAGGTAGGTGCGTGCCCAGCCAAGCCCCCAGGCGAGCAGGGCGGCTCCCAAGAGGCCGGAGAGGTAGACGGCGACCTGGGCCGGGTCGATCGGCGTGCCGTTCTGGTAGGGGATCAGCACCTTGTCCATCAACGGCATGGTCAGGTAGGGCGGCACCAGCGTTGCGCCGGTCGAGGCCAACGAGAGCAGGAAGCCGGCCAGCAGGCGCCAGCGGTAAGGGTGGGCGAAGCGCCACAGGCGGAGCAGCGTCCAGGTCGATGGGGGCGCGTGGATCTCCTTGCTGCACTTCGGGCATTCTTCCTGCCCGGCGAGAAGCGGCGTGTCACAGTTCGGACAGAGTGCCACGTCGGGTTTGGGCAGGTGCGCCCCGGTGGTCACGAAGGCAATCTGGTCTTCGAACTGGTCGATCAAGCGCCCGGCCGCGATGTCTCCGCCCAGAGTGTAGCGCCACAGCGCTAGGCGGCCCGTGTCGTCGAAAAGTTCGAGGCTGCCGACCCCGGCATGGTCACGGCGCGTGAGGCGCAGCCCGTTGCTCAGTTCGAATGACTGCCAGGCGGCATCTCCGGCCGTATGGGCGAGCAGGCGCCGGTCGGTGAGGACCACGAGTCCCGAGGCGTAATTGAGGCGAGCGTCAAGGTCGAGCTCGAAGGCGATGAGCGGCTTTTCGTGCGCGAGCAGTTGAGCTTCTACCTCGGCTTGCCTGGTGGCAGGCAGGAGTGGCACCGACAACGCAGGCAAAGTTGGGGCGCCATCTGCGCCGTGGTTCTTGTCATTCATTGTTCGAAAGTAGGCTTTGCTTTAGCGGCAAGCGCGCAAGTATACCCGTGATCGACGGAGGCCGGTTTGTCATGCTGTAACAGTATAAGCGTGTGCTGTGACGTGTGCTGGCGAGTCTCGGTGCCTGCAACCGGGTTGCAATGGAGAGTGATTATCATTTAGAATGAGAATTGTTCTTGTTTGTGTATTTGCGACTTGCCTCAATTAAAGGGAGATTTTTCGTGGTGGTAAAAATGACAAGAGAAATGACACGGTTAAAACGCAAGAGCCTGCTTGCCGGTTTACTCGTCTTTGGCGCGGTTTCTGCGCATGCATTGCAGCCGCTGATTACGGACGATACCGGAACGCAGGGCAGCGGTGGAAATCAACTGGAATTTTCGTGGAGCGAAGCGCGCGCCAAGGCGGACGGCGAAACCGAGCGCACCAGTACCTTGCCCATGGTCTATACGCGCGGAATTACCGAGACCGTCGACCTGTACCTTGGCCTTGCCCCGCAGCGCATCCGTGCAGCGTCTGAAACGGCTGCTGGTCTGGGCAATACGGCAATTGGCGCGAAATGGCGGTTTTTCGAGAACGAAGAGAGCGGAACCAGCCTGGCCGTCAAGCCCGAGGTGCTGCTTCCGGTGAGTTCTGCACGCGAGCGGGATGGCCTGGGCGCAGGCAAGACCTCGGGCAACCTGACTTTCATCCTGTCGCAGGAGGTGCCGTTTGGTTCGGTGCACCTGAATGCCGGTGTCGGTCGTGAACGTTTCAAGGATAGAAGCAGCAATCCCGATGCGACGATCTGGCGCGCTTCGGTAGCCCCGGTCTGGGAGGTGAACGAAGAATGGAAGCTGGCCTTTGACACAGGGATCGAGTCGGCCAAGGCGGGCGGAGATCGGGTTCGTACCGCATTCGTCGAAATCGGGGCGATTTATTCGCCGAACAAGCAACTCGATCTGGCGCTTGGCGTGATCCGCAGCCGCGACAACGATACGCCCAGGACAAGCACGGGCACGGTGAGCGCAGGCTTGACCTGGCGGTTTTGAGCGCGGGGACAGGAGACGAGATGAAAGATCATAAAGCGAACCCCTCCCAAGGTAGCGCAATGACCCTCGACACCTTGCCGCCCGGTGTGGCGGGGGTGATCGAGGCGGTACATGCGCCGGCCAGCGCGCCCGAATGGTCGCGACTGCTCGATGAAATCGGGTTTGCAGTCGGCGAGCGGGTCGAGGTGATGGTGCGCGGCGTGCCGGGCGGTGATCCGCTGGCGGTACGCGTGGGGGAATCGACCTTTGCGTTGCGGCGTGCCGAGGCGGCATGCATCGAGGTGCGTCAGGAAGGAAAAGGGCAATGAGCCAGGCTGTCATGCATTTTCATCGTCCCGGGCCACTGTTGGCTCTGGTCGGTAATCCCAACTGCGGCAAGAGTGCGCTCTTCAACCTGCTTACCGGTAGCCGGCAGAAAGTGGCCAACTACGCCGGGGTGACCGTCGAGCGTGTTGAGGGCACCTTCGTGTCAGCGAGCGGCAAACGCCTTCGGGTACTTGACCTCCCCGGTGCCTACAGCCTCTACCCGCGCTCGCCAGACGAGCGCGTGACCTGCGATGTGCTCTTTGGCCGCGCGGCCGACGAGAAACAGCCAGACCTCGTGGTGTGCGTCGTTGATGCCACCAACCTGCGCCGCAACCTGCGCCTGGCGCTGGCCGTCAAGCGCCTGG
>CAZHFS010000426.1:0-2786 GCA_964531885.1 uncultured Propionivibrio sp. | reverse complement strand
ACCTGCGCCGTCAATGACCGGCGCCTCGAACTTGCGGGCAGGTTTCGCGCCGTTAAGACCTGTTACGGCACTCATTCGAGGAAACTTTAGGGGGATTTTTACCCCGATCTTATTTTTTTTCGGCGGGTGGTAACGTCAGCAAAGGGGGCTCTGTGGTGGTTTCTCCGCTTTCGAGACGATAGAGCCAGGCCAGGAGTTCGGCAACTGCGACGTAGAGTTGGGGCGGGATGCGCTGGTCGAGGTCGACCTGCATGAGTAGAGAGACGAGTTCGGGCGACTCGTGAACGTAAACGCCGTTATCACGGGCGCGGGCGATGATCTGCTCGGCGATGATGCCGCGCCCTTTGGCCACAACGCGGGGGGCGGCGTCGGTCTGGGTGTAGGCCAGAGCCACCGCATCCTTTAAATGTGAGTCAGCTCGCTTAGCCATGCTCGCCTGGCTCGTTTGTATTCGACGGATGGCTGACTGCATAAGCGCTCAAAGTGAGGCCGACCGCCTCGAGTTGTCGGCGGAGCGCTTCGCCGGACTGGCGCAGCTGGGCTTCTCCGTCTTCATTCGTACTTCGGATGCCGATTGACAGCTGATTGCCGTGTAGACGAATTTGCGCTTCCACGTCCCCCAGGTGAGGAAGTTGCAGGCGCAGCCGGGTGGCCCAGGCGGTGGCGCCAGCCTCTTCGCCCGAGTCGCGTTGGCCGTCTTCCTCGATTTCCCAGCGCATGTCCTGGCCGGGCCAGACCTGCCCTTGCCAGGCGAAATTCTGAGTGGCTAGAGCCTCGAGTTGTTGTTGCACGATGGGATGCAGTTGCGGGGCAATGAGTTGGCCTGCCGGTTGCGGATTGCCTGATGCAGCTGGCGCTATCCCTGTCGTGTCGGCCGACGTTGCGACTTCCGCGTAGCGATCAACCCTGGAGGGGGGCGGTTCGTTTTGGCGTGCCGTGGTGGCGTATTTCTCGTCTGGGTTGGCGGAGGGGAGAGTGTTTTCCGGGGTGTTGATTGCCTGCGCCGGCTGGTCTGGAGTTTCGTAGGCTATTGGTGCGGACAGGCGGCCTTGCGGTTCACGTAGCAAAGCGGCTTGCGGCAGTCTGCCCTCAACCCATTCGGCCTGGTGTGATTCATAAAACATACCGCTTTGACTCAGGGCCTGTTTGAGTTGTGGGAGCAAATCCTGTCCGCGGGTGGGGGGGCTGTCAGCCAGAGGCTGGTTGTTGTTAAGCACGAGTGCTTCGCTTGGGGACCCGTCGCGACCATTGTTGCTGCTCAGGGCGCTGATGAGCTGTCCCGCTCGGCTGAGTGTCGCCGAGACCGATTCGCTGCCTGGGCTTGAGGCGCCACTGTCCGGGCGGCCGATGACGGCAAGGGCGAGTTTGCCATCGGATTCGGTGACCAGTAGTTCAAGGCTGTCACCGGCTTTGGCGGAAAAAGGGAGGGCGAGCGTGATGGCGCGCTGATTAATCAATGCCCGATATGTGCCATTGGGGAGCAGCGCCTGGATTTGTGCTAATACGCGGTCTCCTGCGCTTAGCCCGGAAAGGCGGTCGGCGATGTCCTGAGTCGGCGCAACCGGGCGCAACGCAGCGTCGGCTGAGCTTTGCAGTCGGCTGGCGACGTCGGAGGGGATCAACGACATGGGAGAAATGGACGCTGAGTGCTGCGGCGGTGATTAGACAGAAGCCGCTTGCCTGCGGAGGACGTTATTCCTCAATGCGTGCAAGCGGGTTCCGGGCAAAGCTTTCCAGCAATGGCGCGACGTCTGCCATCCAGGGCTTTGCGCGTGAGGCGATCTGCTCTTGCCGGAGGAGAATGCTCTCGATGCGCGCTCTAGCCTCGGGTTTTTCGCTTGGGGGAAGGGTGTCAAGGCGCGTTTGCATGAGCTCGTCCAGACCCGGTTGCACTCCTCGCCAGGCTTCAATCAGGCCATCCCAGTTCAGGGCTTCTGCACAATGCGCCATGCGTTCATGCGCTTCCTCGATTTTGCGCAGAAGGACGAGGGCTTCACTCATGGTCAGGCGGTCGCTTGGTCAGATTTGCTTTCGGCTTCGACTTGCTGGCCGATCGCGACCCAGGCGCCGTGGATTTCACTGAGCAAGGAGAGCACTTCGTCGAGTGCTGCTCGGTCATTGTGGATGTTGGCATGAAGCAGGCGGCGCGCCATGTAGTCGTAGAGCGCATAGAGGTTCTGCGCCAGATCCCCGCCGGCTTCGAGATCCAGGCTCGAACGCAGGCCGTTGAGGATGATGTCGATTGCCTTGGTGATGGATGAGCCTTTTTGAGCAGTGTCGCCCGAATCCATGCTGGCGCGGGCGATCACCACCGCTTGGCGCGCGCCTTCGAAAAGCAAAACGATCAACTGGTGGGGGCTTGCGCTTTGCACGCTCGTTTCCAGGCCAACCTTGCTGTAGGCGCTGGCGGGGTTGCTGCGGGAGCCGAACATCAGGTCTGTCCTTGTTATTTGCTGAGTGCTGAAAGCTGTTGGCTAAGATAGCTTGATGTGGTGGAGAACTTTCCCATCATGACATCAAGCGCTGTAAATTGGGCGCGGTAACGCTTTTCGACCAGAGCCAGTTGGCGGCCCATGGTATCGATTCGGTCGTTGATCCGACTCGAGGAGGTACTCAAACCTTCCGTGCGCGTAGAAATCAAGCCATCGGTGCTGAGCATGTTGGTCGTCAGCGTATCGAACGCAGTTCCGTAGGCGGCCAATGTCGTTGCGACGCCGGCAAAATTCTTGTTCATCGCCGATTGCAATGCGCTGGAGTCAAGCTTCAACGACCCGTCGGATTGCGAT
>CAZHFS010000425.1:0-2787 GCA_964531885.1 uncultured Propionivibrio sp. | reverse complement strand
TCGCGCGAGTCGCTCTTCTTCATCCGCGCCCATTCGTTCTTGGCCAGTTGCAGCCTCTTGGCCTCGAATTTCTCGGGCGTACTGATCGACCCCAGCACTTTGTGCAGCACCTCGTTCGACGCCTGGATCTTGCGCACGATCTTGTAAGACCACTCGCGCGGCACATGGCAGTCCGGGCAGGTCGCACGCACGCCGGAGCGGTTGGCGGCGTGAATGGTGTTGCGGTACTCCTGGTACACGTTGTCGCGCATTTCGTGGCAGGAGATGCAGAACTTCTCGGTATTGGTCACTTCCAGCGCGGTGTTGAAGCCACCCCAGAAGACGATACCGGCCACGAAGATGAGCGCAACGAAGCCCAGCCCCGCATGGCGGCAGCGCGCCCACAGACGCAGTATCAACCCCTTGTTTTCCTTGTTATCCATGGTCATGCTCCCTGGCTATCAACGCAGACCGGTGCCTGGCTTGAAGGTATTTCCGACAAGCGGTTTGGCTTCGCTCTGCGATACATGGCACTGGTTGCAGAAATAACGCAGCGGAGAAATATTCGACAACTCGACGCCGTCGCGGGTACGGAAGTGAGTGACCGAAATCTTCGTCGCACCGGTTTCCTTGGTGCGGTTCCAGGCGTGGCAGTCAAGGCACTTGTTGAAGTTCTTGTCCACCGTATAGCCTTCAATGCTGTGCGGGATCAACGGCGGCTGCTGCACGAAATCGCGTGGTAGCGCCGGTTGGTCACGCCCGTAGCGCGTCCCTTCGCTTTCCGGATCGGAGGCAGAGACATCGACGCCGCGTAGCGACTGCACTTTCGCGGAAGCGGTCGTCTGAGCTTCAGACGTTCCACTGGACAAACCTAGCGTCAACGACAGGACAAGCGCCATGGCGGCAGTCCAGAAACGGGCGGTTCGGATGTTAGGCGTGTTCATCACTCGCTCCTTTGGTCAAATCGGTGAGTCATCTTGAAAACCTTGAGGTCGCAAACGTCGATGCAACGGCCGCAGGCCGTGCATTCGCCGGAAAGGATGATCGGGCTGTGTTGCCCGACCTGCTTGAGTGCAGGCCGAATGACCTGCGGCTCGGGGCAGACATTGAAGCAGTCCATGCAGTCGTTGCAGGCCGAACGCTTCGACGCCGAAACGCGCAGCAGCGCCCACCGCCCGAGCAAGCCATAGAAAGCACCCATCGGGCAAAGGTGGCCGCACCAGCCGCGCCCGGCCACCAGAAAATCGTAAACAAAAAGGCCAAGCGCCAGCCATAGACCGCCGACAAAACCGAAAACCAGGCTGCGCTGCACATAGCTGACGGGATTCACCCACTCCCAGACCAGCGCGCCGCTGAGCGCGGCGGCCAGCAGCACGCCACCGAGCAGCCAGTAGCGAGTATTCGAGTCCGGCGCACGTCCCGTCTTGATCCCCAGACGGCGCCGGCTCCAGGCTGCCGCATCGGTGATCACGTTCACCGGGCAAACCCAACTGCAGAACACGCGCCCGCCAACAAGCAGGTAAAAAGCCAGCAGGATGAGCGCCCCGGTAATTGCCGTGGAATACGGCCAATGCCGAGCGGCAAGCATCTGCACGAACTGGAAGGGATCGGTCAGCGGAACCGTGTCGATCAATAGCGAGGCCGAGAGATTGCCCTTCAGCACCCAGACGCCAAACAGCGGCCCGGAGAGGAAGGCCAGCAGCACCAGCAACTGCACGCTTCGGCGCAACAGCAACCATTTCTGGCGCGCCCAGAAGGTACGCGACATGGCGGCGGAAGGCATCGTCACACTCACGCCTATGGCCTCCAGTGCGAATCAACCGTACCACCGGCACCACCCTTGACCCCTTGCCCAGCGGTGGCCGGAGCGCTCGGCGCCACCGGAGCCATTCCGCGGCTTCCGGAAGGCATTTCGGTCGGCACGCGGGTGCTGGTCGGCCCGTCAAAACCGCGCACTGGCAACTCGACCTGCTCGCCGATCAAGGAACCGCCATGCTTGGCCTTCTCTTCCCAGCCTTTGCGGTAGTGTTCGGGCAAGGCGCCCTGTGCCAGGCGATACGGCATCACCCGGATCGCCGCGCGCGGCAGAACACAGGCCTTCTCGCACTTCCCACAACCGGTGCAGTGCTCCGAGTGGACGGTTGGCAACAACATGGCGTGGCGGTCAGAACGCGGGTTGTGCATCTTCTCGAGGGTAATCGCCTGGTCGATGACCGGGCACACTCGATAGCAAACGTCACAACGCAAGCCGAGAAAGTTGAGGCAGGTTTCGTGGTCGACGAGCGCAGCCAAGCCCATCCGCGCTTTGCCGATATCGGAGAGACCGCGATCCAGCGCCCCGGTCGGGCACGCCTTAAGACAGGGAATGTCCTCGCACATCTCGCAGGGCACTTCACGCGCCACGAAATACGGTGTGCCGCCCACCACCCCCGAGCCCACATCGGAAAGACGCAGGGTGTCATATGGGCAGTCACGCACACACAACCCGCAACGCACACAGGCCGCAAGAAAACCGGCTTCGTCCAATGCCCCTGGCGGCCGGATGGCCTCGGCAGGCAGCGCCCGTGCATGCCGCGCGAACAGCCCGCTGCCCAGCGTGAGCAGACACGCTCCCCCGGCAGCCGCCGCGATGCCGTTCAGAAAACGACGCCGGGCAGCCGCTGCCGGAGAATCCGGGCGGACGGGCTCAGAGCGCTTGACAGGGCGCTGTGCGGACACGGCCGATACCTTCCCTTTGCCTCACACGCGCCTAAGCGCGCACCACCTTGACCGCGCACTTCTTGAAGTCGGTTTCCTTCGAGATCGGGC
>CAZHFS010000424.1:0-2788 GCA_964531885.1 uncultured Propionivibrio sp. | reverse complement strand
CTCTGTCCGAGAAAATTCTACTTCTGAACACCCTTATTTGCCGGGGGGATTACCCATCGCCAAGCGGCGTTTATTGGCGCTGGACGGCCAAGGTGCGTCTGGAGGGTGAAAAATGAGCAAGGCGACCTGCATCAAACAGAAAAAGCGCACCAGACTCGGGCTTCCAGGCCCGATTCGTTGTCGCGGGCGTGAGAATAAAACCCCGCTCAGACTTGAGCGGGGGATTTGTTCAGCGTGTCCCTATGCAGCCCCGTTGCTAGTGTTGTTTTAGTGTGCTCTACCCTCAAAACCGAACATCTCGCAGAAGTTGCCTGAGATATGACAATTCTTACCTGTCAGTAAAGCACATTTCGTTGCTATTCGTGGTGCCTACCCCTGTCGATAGTCAACCTCGGTGATCGCTTGTTTCCCTCCTTCGCGGCCTGAACCACAACACAAGATTGGCTGGTACGCGGTGGGCGACAATTTGCTGCCACAGCAGGTCGCTGAAATGCCCAATTATTCGTGCTTACGCGAAATCCTATCGTGCGCTGCTTTGGCTGATAAGATTTTTACCTAGAATCAGACTGTCTCTCACAGGGAGGCAATCTGTCACCAACCTTAGAGCTAGGACGATGAAGACAGATCTGAACCTACTTGCCGTGTATGCGCGTGTTGTTGATGCTGGGAGCTTCTCCGAGGCGGCACGACGTATGGGAACGTCTCGTTCTGTCGTCAGTAAGGCAGTGGCGAAGCTGGAGAAATCTCTTGGGGCTCGGCTCCTCAACCGCACAACTCGGCATTTAAGCCTTACCGAAATTGGTTCGACTGTCGCAGCCTACTGCGGACGCATGCTTGAGGAGGCCGAAGAGGTAGAGCAGTTGGCAGAGAGCCTAAACCTGGAGCCGCGGGGCACGCTGCGTGTAAGCGCATCGGTTGCGTTCGGCACGCTACATGTTGCACCTGCGTTGGCGGAGTTTCTATCCGCTAACCCGTATTTGGCGATGGAACTCTCTATCACTGACCGGCTCGTCGATCTGGCTGAAGAGGGCTACGACCTTTCGATCCGCGTCACTGGAGAGCCCCCGCTTTCTTTGGTGGCCAGAAAACTTGCTCCTGTCCGACGCAAGCTTTGTGCGACCCCGGATTATTTTGCTCGACGAGGAATCCCGCTGACGCCCGCAGACCTCGTGCGTCACAACTGTCTCGACTATACGCGATCAGGCGAACAGGGGAGGTGGCGCTTTACAGGCCCAGAAGGTGAAATCTCAGTCCCGGTTACTGGGTCGCTGCACGTCGATGATGACGAAGCGTTATCCCAGGCGGTTCTTGGTGGGCTGGGGCTCGCTCTGCTGCCAACGTTCATTGTTGGCAACGAACTGCAAGCTGGCCGACTACAGGCCGTTCTCTCCGGATATATTCCCGTTGAGCGCTACGTCTATGCGATGTACCTTCCAACTCGCCATCTAACCACCAAGGTTCGAGCCTTCATCGACTTTCTGATCGAGCGTATCGGCGAGGAGCCCTACTGGGATCGCGACAACGGTAACGTTTAACGGGAGGGTAACGCGTGATCGAACCGATTGTTTCCCACAAAGCGACATATTGGTTCCATTTCACTGACTTCTGGTGGCCATTCGAGTTGGATACGATGCACCGTAATGGATCACTTGCAGAAGCTAATGACAATGAAACGACTCTTTACTCATCGCGATTCGGAGAGCATCTTGCTGCGGATGGCCGATTATGCGCGCCTGCGCGAATTAGCTGGCGGGCGGCCTCTTGCAGATGAGTTAGATCGGGCGATTGTTGTCCCAGACGATCGAATTCCATCCGACGTTATCACCATGTACGCCCGCATTGCCTATACGGACGATGTGAGCGGTGAGCGCCGCGAGGTCGAGCTCGTCTACCCAAGCGAGGCAGATGCTGCGGCCGGAAAAGTTTCTGTGCTCGCTCCGGTAGGGACCGCGCTGATCGGGTTGTCCGCTGGGCAGTCGATCGAGTGGGATTTCCCCGATGGAAAAACTCATCGCCTGCAGGTGCTCCATGTATCGAAACCGCCACACGTAAATTGGGCTTGCAAATGACGCCGCCTAGTATACGCAATGGCGAGATTTGCCGCCTCCTGAGTCCATGGCCGAGCAGTTGGCAGTTGCTTTTGGCCGAGGAAGTAGCTCGCCGTATGGAAGCCGAGCCTGGCGTGGTCTTCGAAGAGCTGGTGGCTGCCTTCGAATTGACGGTGATTGAGCGCGCCCTCAACGTGACGGGGGGATGTCGACATAGAGCGGCGAGGTTGCTCGGAATCGGTCGCAACACCATCGCGAGAAAGATCGATCGCTTACGAATCGGCGATGGTGATTCCGTCAAGCTCAATGATCCTTTCACACCGGTTGGACTCACAGAATTCTGCAAGGAGAAAATCTGAATGCGCAAAACGTGATTTCCGGCGCGTTCGGAATACCGTGCCGATCCTTGAAAGATGAGTAAAAGTCCGCGGTATGGGAGGTAGAGACATCATGCACTTATTAGTTCTCGATGCACTGCGAAAAGATACCTGCCTGGATTTGCGCCGGGTTTCCGCTCGACTTGGAGTCAACGCAAACAACGTTGACCTGTCGCGAACGCTTGATGAGCTTCGCCGCTGCGGCCAGATCACGCATGTCGGTGGCAAGGGGCTGCGCGCAATGTTCATACTTACGACTTTCGAGGATTAACTGACATGGCTTCCATCCGCCGATATGGAGGTCAGTAGCAACCGGCGCTAAGTAGCATTGGAGCACATCTATGTTCCCTGAATACCAAGATT
>CAZHFS010000423.1:0-2810 GCA_964531885.1 uncultured Propionivibrio sp. | reverse complement strand
GAGAACTGCTTGCGGCGGCGTGCCTTGCGGAAGCCGACTTTCTTACGTTCAACTTCACGAGCGTCACGCGTCACGAAACCAGCCTTGGACAGTGCCGGCTTGAGTGCAGCATCGAACTCGATCAGGGCACGGGTGATACCGTGACGGACCGCACCTGCCTGACCCGACTCACCACCACCGGTAACGTTAACCTTGATGTCGAAGCCAGCGAGTTGCTCAACGAGTTCGAGCGGCTGACGAACGATCATGCGACCGGTTTCGCGGGAGAAAAACTGATCAACAGGCTTGCCGTTGACGATGATGACGCCAGAGCCACGCTTCATGAAAACACGAGCGACTGCGCTCTTGCGACGACCGGTGCCGTAGAAATAACTTTCAGCCATGATGACCCCTTAGATTTCCAGAGCCTTGGGCTGCTGGGCGGTGTGAGGATGCTGATCGCCAGCGTAGCACTTCAGCTTCTTCAGCATTGCGTAGCCCAGCGGGCCCTTCGGCAGCATGCCCTTGACGGCGGTTTCGAGGGCGCGACCCGGGAAACGCTGCTGCATTTTCTTGAAGTTGGTTTCGTAGATACCACCGGGATAACCGGAGTGGCGGAAGTACTTCTTGTCCTCAGCCTTGTTACCGGTCACGGTAAGCTTTTCGACGTTGGTGACGACGATGAAATCGCCGGTATCAACGTGCGGGGTGTAGATGGCCTTGTGCTTGCCACGCAGACGGCGGGCAATTTCGGTAGCGAGGCGGCCGAGCACCTTGTCTGTGGCGTCTACCACAAACCACTCGCGCTTCACCTCATGTGGCTTGGCGGAAAACGTTTTCATGTGTGTGCCGTCCTGAAAAAATTGGGCGCAGATCGGAGAAAGCCGAGGATTTTATCCGATCAAACCGCACAACGTCAACGGTATTACAGAAAATCCTGCAGTCGAAAAAAAACGCGGCTCGCTGAGCCGCGTTAAATCCACACCAAAGGAGGAGGGTGGAGGAGACAAATCTGAACTGAAGAACCCATCGCTGTTGGTCACTACAGTTCGTACGCTTCGCATTGTGAAGGAAAGCCAACGTGGAGACAAGTAATATTTGTGCGACGCACAACATACATAATCATATATTAATAAATTATTTTTATTTAATTTAGTTATCTGTTTTTATTACAAATGTTTTACATCTAAACGAACGATTGCGCGATGTAAAACCCGACTTGACCATAGTGACCAGCCAAGGATTTTCGATCCCAATTGCCGCACCGCAGCATTTTCTTCCGAACCCCTTCCCGCCATTGATTCCGCTAGAATCTGACGCCTTTACTGGAGAGCACTATGGAATGCACAGTCAGATGGATGGGCAACGACGCCGGGATGTCTTTCGTTGCCGAGAGCGGCAGCGGACACGCGACAGTCATGGATGGCGCCCCCGAGGCCGGCGGCCGCAACCTGGGCATGCGCCCGATGGAGATGATTCTTGCGGGCACCGGCGGCTGCAGTGCTTTTGATGTGGTGCTGATTCTCAAAAAGGGGCGCCACGCCGTGAGCGGCTGTGAAGTGAGCCTGAATGCCGAACGCGCCGAGACCGACCCGAAGGTGTTCACGCGCATTCACTTCCATTACCGGGTCAAGGGCCGCAACCTGAAGCGCGATGCAGTCGCCCGCGCCATTGAGTTGTCGAAGGACAAATATTGCTCGGCGTCGATCATGATGGCGCAAACCGCCGAACTGACCTACGACTTCGAGATCGTCGAGGAGGCGTAAGCCGCCTCCGCAAGACGGGCTACAGCCGGTAGGCGAGCCCGGTCATGACTTTGGCCATCAGGCGCATTGCGCCTTTGATCGGCGGTGGCAGCTCTGCCGCCCCATGCGCGACAGCAGTTTCCGCATGTTGGATTTCGTCCAGCCGCATCTGATCGACAATCGCCCTGGAGCGCACGTCATCCTCCGGGATTTCGGCCAGATGCCCGTCGAGATGCGCTTCAACCTGCCGCTCGGTCTCAGCGAGAAAGCCGAGATTCCATTTATCTCCGAGCAAGCCGGCCGCCACCCCCAGGCTCAGCGACCCGGCATACCAAAGCGGATTGAGCAAACTCTGCCGCCCGCCCAGTTCGCTGATCCGAGAGGCAGTCCACGCCAGGTGCTCGGTCTCTTCGTCCGCCGCCTGACGCAAGGCATCACGAATCGCCGGATCACGCGAGGTCAGCGCCTGCCCTTGGTATAGGGCCTGGGCACAGATCTCACCGCAATGATTGACGCGCATCAGTCCGGCCACATGCCGTCGCTGTGCGTCATCCAATTCAATGTCCGGAGACGATGCTCCGGGAATCGGCCGCTGGCTTCTTGCCGGCGCGGCGATGGTGCGCAGCGCCCGGTCAAGTTCGATAATGAATTGATCGATACCCATGTTCACCAACGCTTGTTCAGCGGATGAACGCCCCGCTGCAAGGCGTCGAGCGCCTCGGCGGTGTTGGCGACAATCACACCGCCCGGACAGAAGTATTCAAGGAACAGCGCCGCGTGGTGACGGTTGGCAACCACATCCTTGATCCGCGTCCACTCGTTGTTGCGCGACTTGGACCACGAGCCGTCCAGACGCCCGGATGCATAGATCCTGTTCTCCCGTGTCTCGCAGCGCATGCCTTCGTAGGTCACATTGCGCGCACCACCCGATGTGGCGATGGTCAGCACGTAACGGATGACGCCATCGCTATCGACGCTGAGGCTCTTGCGATCAATCGTGAAGCGATTGTCGGTCGCGGCGCTGACGTAGAAGGGAATCTGCGCCGCAGGGTCGGGCGCCGGCGGCAAGCGGAGCGCCAGTTCCTG
>CAZHFS010000422.1:0-2814 GCA_964531885.1 uncultured Propionivibrio sp. | reverse complement strand
ATATTCAATTATTGGCCGCCATCAAATGCCGCCTTTGATATTTCTGGTATTTGAATGGTTTTCTTTTCATGGCTTGAATATTGAGTGATATTTGGCTGTTATTTTGCCTATATTGCTTTGTGATATAATGATATTGCTCGATATTTGATTTTCCATCGATTCGACGTATCAATATCAGCTTTCTCCCCGCCTGTATTCCCAGGACGCGTTCTCCCCATCCCCCAGCTTGATTTCCCTCGCGCAGTAACCCCACGGTAGCGTGCGCGCGGCTGTCGCCATGACAGCACGCGTGGCACCGCCGTGGCCGTGTCATCGCGGCGGTGATGGGTTGTGTGGTGGCAGATCGCGCCAGGGTGTGCTGGCGGTGGTGCCGAGCGCATAGCTGCGCTGCGTTCTTTTTCCCTTTCCCTTCTCGCTTTCCTTTCTTCTCAGGAGTTTTCCCATGACCTCCTCGCCTGGTCAGGCCGCCGCATGGCCGAAACAAACACAACTCAAACGCCCCTTGTTCCCCCTTGGGAAGGTCGTCGCCACACCGGGTGCCATGGCGTTGTTCGAGGCGTTGAACACCTCACCCCTTGAATATCTGGTTCGACACGTCATCGGAGATTGGGGCGAGCTGGATGTCGAGGACCGCCAAGCCAACGATGCCGCACTGGTTCATGGCACTCGAATTGTGTCCAGCTACCGCCTTCAAGGAGAACACCGCATCTGGCTCATCACCGAAGCCGACCGCAGTGCCACCACGTTCCTGCTGCCAGAGGAGTATTGACATGACCGCTTTCGCTCAAACCCTGCAGCGCCAACAACAAGAGGCTGCTGCCATTCAAACCAGCGAGCGCACCAAGCGCCGCGTCGTTCGCCGCTCGCCAGTCGTCGTTGAGCCGTCGGAGCCTGCTGAGTCACCTGATGATGTTTTCGACGACGAGCATCACGAACCGGGGGCATTTGCCATGGCCGGTTCACCTAAGACGGAGCAGCCTGCCTTGCCAGCCACAGTGACACCCTCGACACAGCCCAGCAGTACCGAACTGGGGCCGCTTCACGACACAGCAACCAGCACTGCCATCAGTGTTTCCCCACTGGACCTGCCCACCGAGTTCTTCAGTGCTGGGCTGGATCGCCGCAAACGCAACCGCGCCTTGTTGATGGAATGGCTGCGTACGGCTCTGGTGGATGGGGTGGACTTCGGTCGCATTCACATCGCAGGCAAAGACCGCTGCCAGCTGGTTCGCATGGGGAGGGTTCATGAATGCAAAGACCCAGGACACTGGAGCAAGCCGGCACTCTTCAAAGCCGGTGCCGAGAAGATCACCGGCATGTTGGGCATGACGGTGCATTACCCGACGCTGCCTGCCTACGAAGACGCCTTCCTGGCGCAAGCCGACATCCGCACCATCATGCTGCGCTGCGAATTGCGTGACGCACATGGCCACGTGGTGGCGCAAGGCGCGGGCGCTCGGCATATCAGCCAGGACTACGGTGACCTCAACAAGACACTCAAGATGGTCGCCAAGTCGGCGCACATTGACGCAACGTTGCGTTTGGCAGGGTTGAGCGAGGTGTTCACGCAAGACCTTGAAGACCGTCCTCTGGCGGGGGACTCGGACGTAGCAGTAACCGCACCAACTACACCCTCTCGGCCACCAGCGAAAGCACTGCCCCGACAGCCTTTGGCGACCACCAACGAGTTGATCGGTGTCGAACAGCTTCAGGACCTGCGCGAGGCCATCGCCGACCACGGCTTTGCGGAGCAGCGCGTCTTGAACTGGTTGTACCAAGCCACGAAAGGGCAAGTGTCACGGCTTGAACAACTTCCGCTCCCCATGCTGACCACCTTGCACAAGAAGCTGGGTCAGTGGGCAGATGCCGAAGCGGCTGCCAGTTCGGCAGGCCATCACAACTGACACCGAGGGAAGGAGTATTCCATGAACACACCGCTCTACAAGTTGGCCGACGAATACCTGGCTATCGCCCAACTGCTGGCCGACCACGATCTGCCCGAGGAAGTCATAGCTGACACGCTGGAAGGCGCATCGGGCGACCTGGAAGAAAAGGCCTGGAACGTGGCTGCGCTGATCCAGCAAAGCGAAGGCGAAGCCGCCATGATCAAGGATGCCGAGCAGCGTATGAGTCAGCGCCGCAAGTCGCTCGAAAAACGCATCGACTGGCTGCGGCAATACCTGCTGGTGCAACTGCTGCGAACCGGCATCACCGAAATCGACAGCCCCGAATTCGTCATTCGCACCCGCGAAAACCCGCCCAGGACCGTGATCGACGACGAGGACGCTATCCCGAAGGCGTTCAAAGTCAAGGAAACCATCGTCACGATCCGCAAGGATGAAATCCGCAAGCGGCTGCTCGATGGTGAAGAGGTCCCCGGTGCGCACTTGGAGCGCGACAAACGCCTGGTGATCAAGTAAGCCTGTCAGATCTAGGCGTCAATGAAGTTGAGCTTCTGCGCGCTTCGTTTTCCTTCCTTTTTTCCCTTTCTTCTCAGGAGCTTTCCCATGACCTCATCGCCTGGTCAGGCCGCCGCATTGGCGCAAGACAAAAAACAAACCGCCCCTTTGTTCACTTTGGGTGCCGTGCTAATTACCCCCGGTGCACTCGACATGCTCGAAGCACTGCAGTTGGCACCGCTGCCGTTTATCCTGCGCCACGTTGCCGGGGATTGGGGTGACCTGTGCACAGAGGACAAGCAAGCGAATGCTGCAGCGCTCACTTACGGCAGCCGTTTGCTGTCGGCCTACGACATCCCTCCGAACCACCGGCTGTGGATCATCACCGAGGCCGACCGGCGCTCGACCACCTTGC
>CAZHFS010000421.1:0-2818 GCA_964531885.1 uncultured Propionivibrio sp. | reverse complement strand
CTTTCTGAAGATCAAGGCTGCGTTCCCCGGCAAGGCGCGATGAACCTTTTTTTACCCCCTCAGCCCCCACCGGCCAGCTACCCCCACAAGACTTCTGGCTCAGCGGCCGTCTATCTCGGTTGAGCCACTTCGCACGCTCAGGACGTCCCCACCGACGCGTGCAATCGTTTTTCCTCGCCCCCGCAATCGGCTCACACCGCTCGTCGGGCCATCAAGCCGCGAATTTCGTTAGCCACCAAAGTAATCGCCACCGCTTTTCCCTGCTCGATTTCTTCACGCAGCGCTGAGACCAACAAGACAGCAACAAGGCGGTCGACCTCTTCCTCCAATGCTGGCAGTTGCGCCAGGGGCGCCGTCCTGGCTTCCGGCAAGATTCCCGATAAGCGATCGACAAGAATTCTTACTTTGCTCAGCCGCCGTCGCCGCCAAAGATTGCCGAAAAAAATCACGCTTGAACCAAGGACGCCGCCGATGATTGAGATATTGAAAAGCTGCTCAATCGCCTGTTCAAAAAAGCTGGGCATACTCCCTTCGAGATAGCGGACAGCGCCTGGATGCACTGTCAGCACGCTTGACCGATCAGTATCCGGCGCTTCGATCTGCCCCGCACCGGGCAAGGTTGCCGCCACCCGCGCACGTGTCACAAAAAGCAAACGCGTCATCTCCGCAGCCACGTTTTCCAGCATCGAGTTACGTGCCACCAGACGCAGACTTACCGCCACTGTCTCAACCTCTTTGCTTGGCAACTGCGGCTTGGTCGAAAGTGCGCCAGGAGCCACGGAATACGCCTCATAAACCGGATTTTGCGCAACGATTGACTGAGTATCGATCGACAACATCACGGGAGGCTCTCTCAACGCTTGTGTCAGCACCCCAAGAACTGCCGAAGACGATTCACCGCCCACACCAGCCAGCGTCATCACTGCCGAAACACGCCCTTCTTTCAGTGCTTTTCCGAGTTCTCCAACAGGCAATGACACAAGCGCCTCCGCTCGCAAACCGTAGTGGCTGCACACAGCCCGAATGAGAGCATCGTCTTTGTCTGCGCCTTCGGGCACCGCCACGGTTTTGCCTGCCAAATCCTCGGCGCCATTGATTCGCGATTTGTGCGTCGTCAAAAGCAAAAGGATCTGGCGCCGCACAATGGCCAGGCTGCCACCACTCGCCGCGGCCGGATGATCACTGCGCACGACAGCCAGATCGGCTCGACCGTTCAAGAAGGCTTCTGCGCTGGCCTGTAAGGTATCCCCTTGAACGACCTCAAGGCGCAAACGCGGCCTTTCTTCGGCCAACTGACGTTTAAATGCTGCAACGAAAGCTTGCGCATCACTGCCTGGGGGGCCACTGGCTACCTGCAACGTGTAGTGTGGAGAAAAAATCCACGGCAGAAAAAGCCAGGCCGCACCAATCGCCAGAGTAAGCAAAAGTAAGCAGCATGCTAAAAGATATCGCCGGGCCATGAGTGCTTCCTGCCAATAGCAAGTCGTCCGCATACAAACACGGCACCCGAAAATGGTAGCGTTTTAAGGTAAGACATACCAGAGACCTGGAAGAATGGCCAAGCAACAACTGCGCCCCGCCTGGAGGTAGGAACTATCCGGGAGGCTCACGCTGGCATACAATAGCCCGAAGTTCCTTCCTGAAGCACTCCAACCCGACGGCCAACATCAGCACATGTTTTTCCGCAAAATCCAATCGTGCGTAAAAGTGTTCGCACTTGCCTCCTTCGCCCTCTGTTCATCGGGCGCCTTGGCGATCCCCAAAGCAGCTGAGCATGAAAACGCCCCTGTCACCTACGGGGCCAGCGATACCCCGCGCCCAAAACCTGCTGCAAAAACAACAACGCCGCCTTCGCCAGGAAAAAAAGCTCAAACAAGCGTAAAAGCAAATACGTCAACAGCGAAAGCCCAAGCCAACGCAACGCCGCCAAAAAAGAAGAACCAACGCAGCGGCGGTTAACTCCACATCGACCGATTGTTTTCACACATGCTGCTCTGCTCACACTCGCTTTCCTCTCGTGCAGTACGCCTACACGCTTTCCTGTCCTCACTGGCCACGCTCGCCTTAGCGCTGTGCACGCCCTCAGCACACGCCCAGATGCCACGCATTGAGCTTTCTGCCGGATTAAACCGCATTGAGGCAGAAGTCGCCGCAAACATGTCGGACCGCATGCAGGGCCTGATGCATCGCCAATCTTTACCAGCCAACCACGGGATGCTGTTTGTCTATCCACAAGCGCAGACCCACTGCATGTGGATGCGCAATACCCTGATCCCGCTTTCAGTGGCATTCCTTGACGACAGCGGCCGCATCATCAATATCGCTGACATGAAGCCGCACTCCGAAGAGAATCATTGCGCTGCCGCACCCGCCCGATTCGCCCTCGAAATGAATAAAGGGTGGTTCTCCAGCAAAGGCATCCGTCCCGGGCAAAAAATCGGCGGACTGGACAAAACTCCCCCTCCGCGTTAGCACCAGGCCCTCAGAATGCCCCAACGCTCTGTTGCGGACTGGCGCCCAAATCCGCCGCGCCGCGCACTGTCATGCGACATGCAACGCTGGCTGACCGACCCGGGCTCGCTGACCGCCCGCCTGCAAGCCCGCGGTCAGTTTTCTGTACGCCTTCTTAACCAATCACTGGACTGCCCAACCGCCGACGAAGCACCAGTCCTTGGCCTGGCCCCGGACAAACTGGCCTATGTCCGCGAAGTCGCCCTGCACTGTCACGGGAAACCAGTGGTTTTCGCCCATACGGTGCTGCCTCGCCAGCCGCGCGGCCCGCTCTGCCGCTGGCTGGCCCGCCTCGGTGAACGCTCGC
>CAZHFS010000420.1:0-2826 GCA_964531885.1 uncultured Propionivibrio sp. | reverse complement strand
GATCTACCCATAGAGGCACACTCTTTCCCTACACGACGCTCTTCCGATCTGGTTCTCGTAGGGCACCGCGCAGAGTGCGTCGGCCAGTTCCGAGGGGAGGGTTGTGCTCGGGCCGCATTCGGCGACGATGGCTTTCTCGTTGGCCAGCAGGTAGCTCACCCGCACCGTCTCGAAAACGCTTGCCGGGTAGTAATGCAGGTTGAGCACCACCTTGGCACGGGCGATGTAATGATCCCGCGCTTCGCGGTAGATGCCGGAAAGGAATTCGATGCGTAGACCGCGAGCGATCAGGCCTTCGAGAATGGCTTTGCGGCGTTCGTTGATCGCACCGTAAAACAGGACATCAATGTCCTGTTCTTCGGGTTGGAGGACGGGGATGCGGGTGAGTTGCGGCACATAGCCGATCGGTACGTGTTTGGTCTGTGAGGCCCCGCGTTCGCGCAGGCGCTGCAGGTTTTGGGCACCGTAGTCCCAGACAGGGCGGCTTTGCAGAGCATCAAGGTAGGCGGGTTGCATCCAGTTCGAGCTGTCGTCGATCTGTTCGCTGTTATAGAGAATGGCGTCCGCGGGAAGCGCAGCGAGTCCGGCTGGGTCGAGCAGATGGCCGCCAACAATGAGATTGGTGGCGTTTGGTGCGCACTCGTTGACGGCAAAGTCGACCGGTAAGTCAAGCGCGGCCAGTCCGTAGAGCAAGGTTTCGACGAGTTCGGAGAGCGCCCCCGCGTGAGCGTAGCCTTCCGGTTGGATGAGAACAACCCGGATCGGGCGCAATGGGCTTGGGCTGGCAGGCTGCGTGGTGTAAGCGGCAGAGGACATGCGGTTTCCTTCCTGGCGTGGCGAGTCCGGGCCGCAGAGGCCGGAATGACGATCAGGTGGATACTACCCGATTCTTGCCGGTTTTCTTGGCCGTGTACATGGCCTCATCGGCACGTTTGGTGATCGAAGCCTGCGTGTCGCCTTCCTGCAGTTCGGTGACCCCGGCACTGAAGGTGATCAGCAGTTTCTCGTTATCGTGCAGGAAAAAGCGGCGGGTCAGCTCGCGCTGCAGGCGGACGAGGGCGGTTACCGCGTTATCCAGCGGAGTGTCCGGCAGGAGGATGACGAATTCCTCGCCGCCGAAGCGGGCCAGGGTGTCCTGCGGGCGCAGGGTTTCGCGGATGACGGTGGCAAGGTGGATGAGTGCGGCATCCCCGGCATCGTGCCCTAGCGTGTCGTTGAGCTTCTTGAAATTGTCGATGTCAAGCAGGCCGACGCAAAGGGGCGAGCGGCGGCGCTGCGCGCGGGCGAATTCGTGTTCGAAGGCTTCTTCGAGGCCGCGCCGGTTAAGCGTGCCGGTCAGCTGGTCGTGGCGCACGAGAGCGCTGGCCTTGTCGAGCTCGGCTTGCAGTTCGTTGACCCGGCGCTCGGCTTCCTCAACGCGCGCCTTGGTGGCGCGCAGGTCGTCGCGGGAGCGCTGGGCGTTGAGCTGGATGATGCGCGTTTCGCGGATGACTTCGGCGAGCACGTCTTCAAGCTGAGTGATGTCGTCGGCCTTGCTGATTTTGTCGACGCAGACTTCGATCTTGTCATGGTAGTCAGACGTCGTGTCGGCAAATTCGGCGAGGTGGTCGATGAAACCAGCCAGCATGGTTTTGAGCGCTTCCTTGGCTTCCACCAGGCTGTGCTTGAGCTGGCTCTGCTTGAAAATGACCTCTTTCAGGCGGCTTTCGGCTTCATTGATCGTCCGGATGTTCATCGGTTTGGCGACGATGTCACGCACCACGGCAATCTGGCCGTTCATCCAGCGGTCGTCGACCACGAGTTCGCTGACGTTGTCGATCATCAGCTGCAAAAGTTTGAGCAGGCCGCCATGCAACTCGCCGCGGTCTTCACTGACGAATTCGAGCTTGTAGGCAAGGCGCTTGAGGCCCGTCTGTGTGTCTTTGAGGCTGTCTGTCGTTGTGGCGCGACGGACGAGGCCGGCCAGTTCGCGGGCTTCCTTGGCCAGGTCAGGGCTATCCTCCAGTTGGCCGGCGACGATGGCATCAAGTGCATAAGCCAGGGTTTCGCGCAGTTCGGCGGCGACCTCGCTGGCACGGCTGGCAGGCTGGGCTGGTTCCGTGGATGCGGGGGAGGTGTTGGTCAGGGTGCCTGCCGTGTCGATGGCGCTCGGGTCGGCGGCGAGAAGAAGCTCTTCTGCCGCTTCGTTTTGACTCCAGGAGCGGGTCAGGTTCTGCAAGCGTGAATGCAGAAGTTCACTGTTTTTTGCGCCTGCCGAAAGCACGCGGTCGAGGGCTTCGCGCTTGCGTGCAGGGGTCAGGCCGCTGTGTTTGGCCTCCCATTGACGGAGCAGATCATTGATCAGAACGCTCCAGTCAAGGTTCGACTCGGCACTGTGCTCGCTGATGAAATCAATCAGTGTGCGGCGGTACTCCTCCCAATTTCCGCTGCGCAGAGACTGGTCAAGTTGCCGTGCCAGCCCCTGTTGGCCGGGTGTCTCTTTGGGGAGAGACTGAAGTAGTGCTTTGAACTCGCGATCTAGGCTAGGTGCCGCGCTGCTCTCTTCGATGCCTGCGATTTCTTGGTAAATCGCCCGGTAGTGATCGGGCGTTGGCGGCATACGCCGGGTGAGCAGCAGCTTGAGAGTTTCTCGGGCGATTTCGGCGGGGTTGGTCAGCGTGGCCATGGTGTGTGAATCTTCCGGTCGTTCAAGCGCGGAGACGTGTTACTTGGCGGCGGAGTGCACGGGAAGCGGTCGCTTGGGCTATAATCCGGGCCTCGATCGCTCGGTCAGCCCCCGTAGCATGAAGGTCGTGCAGTTGATTTGTAATCATCAGGTCGTGGTTC
>CAZHFS010000419.1:1580-2838 GCA_964531885.1 uncultured Propionivibrio sp. | reverse complement strand
TCACCTTGGTAGCCGCCACGGGAACCCTGCACCAATTTGTTGGGGTTCTCAATGATCGGCTTGACTTCGATCACAAACTGGTTGTCACTCTGGTACGCGTTATGCTCCCACAAACCTTTGGGGGAAATCGTCACTCGTGCATTGTCGCCCTGCTGGGTCGTGTTGATACTGGTCACCGGCGTGCCAAAATCGGTGACATCGAGTCGCTTGCGCAACCCCTCGGGCACTGAGGCTTTCACAAAATCAACAATAAGGTTTTGGCCCTGTTGCCGAATGTCGATCCCGGTATTCTTATCACTGAGATCGAAGGTAATACGCGCCTCGCCTCCTTCGCCGCGACGGAAAGCGACATCTCGTATGCTACGCACAGCGGCACTCGGACGCGCCTGAGAAAAATGCTCGACCCGGTTGGCATTTACGTTCTCGCTACGCACACTCGGCACCAGCGTCAGCACCAGCGTTCGGCCATCGAGTGCGCTTTCGTAGACCATGGACTGATTAAGGTTAAGAACCAAGCGCAGGCGCCCATCACTCTGCACAACATTGGCACTCTTAAGGTCGCCTTGATTGATTTGTTGACTGTTTTTCCCCGTACCATTTGTAGTATTGGCAAAATCGAGGGCAATCCGAGCGGGATTCGCCACACTAAAGCCGGCAGGCGCAACGGCAAGCGGCTCTTTGAAGGCAAGCTTGACCGTCAATACCCCGCCTTGTGTCGCAACAACCATTTCCTCAAGAACGTTCGGGGCGCCATCTTGAGCACGCGCAGCCCCAAGACCGATCAACGCCAGCATAAGCAGTGCCTTCAGGCATAGTACGATTCGTTTCACTTTTTAACCTCCTGCGCCTGCAGTTGCAGCGTACTCTCACGTTCGACCCAGTCACCTGCCGCATCCTGGACAAGCTCTTTCAGCAAGACTTGTTCTTCGGTTACACGAGTGACAACCCCAAAATTCTGCCCCATATAGTTCCCGGCTCGGACCTGATACAGGGATGCATCCGCCTGGATAATGGCGAATGCCGTGTTCTTACGCATCAACACGCCAACATACTTCAGTGACTCCAGCGGAAAGGATTCGAGCGGTTCGCGCGCCCGATCAACATCCGGCTGCCGACCTCCGCCGCCTTTTTTCTGATCAAGACCGAGTTTCGATGGCTTGAAGGGATCAATCAGTCCACCAGCGTCGTAGGGCACAGGCTCATAATCCTTGGCTTTCGGCAAAGGCGGGATACGCCCACGCAAATCCTTGGAAGAATC
>CAZHFS010000419.1:0-1480 GCA_964531885.1 uncultured Propionivibrio sp. | reverse complement strand
TGCCAGTGATCTTCACCGAGATCGGCAATTCGGCATAAAAGTCCTTCACCACCTCGGGACTCGGCTTGAACAGTTCGAACTGCAAGCCACGGCCCATGCCTGACTGGTTGATTTCAACCAGCAACGACTCGACCTCGGCTTTGTTCGGCAATTGCTTCAGCAAGGCGCCAAAGGAACGATCAATTTCATTGAGTTGCTGAACGTATAGATCCAGATTGACAGCCTGCTTTTTCTTGCTCAGGAAATCATCACGCAAACGCGTCTCTTCCTGCTGTTTGAGTTCCAGGGTATCTATCCCCTCGCTACACACCAGGAACCACCCCAGCACAAGAATGAGCGCAAAAAGCCCGAAAAGTGACGCAATGCGCGGCGCCAAGGGCCACGCCCCGACATCCTTGGGATTGAGGTTCTTGAAGTCATCGAGAACCCCCTGCAAATCGAGCTTCGGCAAATCGACTCGCTTCATGGCTTCTTCCCTCCATCGACCGGGGTGCGGGTCAGGAAGGCCGTCATATTGAATTCATTGAGTCGGCGTTTATCGACCGTCACTGCTTTGATCTCGAGCAACTCGGGCTTTTCCATCCATGGAGAAGCATCGATGTTTCGCATCAGCGTCGACACCCGGGCGTTTGACTGGGCATATCCGGTAAGTGTTATTTTTGCCCCGTCCTGCTTGAGTGACCTTAAAGACACACCTTCGGGCACCTGCTTGGCAAGTTCGCTCAGCAGCAAAACCGCTTCGGCCCGATCGCGCTGCAGTGACTCAATGACTTGCTTGCGTGCCAGCAATGCCTGGCTCTGCTCCTGCAAGCGTTTGATCTGCTCGATCTCTTTGTCGAGAGCTGCAATCTCCTTCTTCAGGAAATCATTCCGCGACTCCTGGTTTGAGATGTACCCCGAAATTATCGTGTTCGCAAGGAGCACCAGAAGCGCAGCAAGCACGCCCACCAGGCCGAGCAAACCGTAAAACTGTTGTCGCCGAGCCTTGCGTTTTTCTTCTCGGTGCGGCAGTAGATTGATACGTATCATTCGTCAAATCTCCGCAGGGCGAGGCCGCATGCGACCATCAGCATCGACGCTTCCGCCAGCAAGCCCTTGCTTCGGCTACCTGCTTGATTGCCAAGCACCATGCCGGCAAAGGGATTGGCGAGGATCGTGTTGATCTGGGTCCGCGCTGCCACTGCCTCATCGGCACCGGTAAGTGCCGCGCATCCCCCAGAAAGAACGATATGGTCAACTTGATTGAACTGGGTTGATGTAAAGAAGAACTGCAACGCCCTCGACACTTCGAGCGCCAGGCTTTCGACGAACGGTTGCAACAACTCTGCTTCGTAGTTCTCAGGGAGGTTGTTCCGACGCTTTTCTGCCTCAGCTTCCTCGAACGTCATTCCGTAATGTCGAGCAATGTCCTGAGTCAATTGATTCCCACCAAAGGCCTGCTCTCGGCCATAAAGCGTTTGGCCATTGCGCAGCACGGTCA
>CAZHFS010000418.1:0-2846 GCA_964531885.1 uncultured Propionivibrio sp. | reverse complement strand
TCGCCCAGGAACCAGGGCTGGCCGTGCGCGGCCAGGTGCTGGTCGACCTGGGCCAGCAAGTCGCCAACGCGCGCCTGGGCGTGTGCCTTTACCTGCTGCGCCCCCTCGCTGTTGCCCGCGTCGACCTTGCGCTCGGCGTGGAAATAGTCGTTGAGCGCGGTTTGCAGGGTGTTGGTCGCCCAGATCAGCCACTTGTAGGCCTGCGCGCGTTCCGGCGTGCCCAGCGGCGGCAGGAGTTCTGCCTGCGGGTGCGCGTCCGCCAGATGCAGGCAAATGGCGGCGGACTCATACAACACCAGGCCTTCATCCACCAGCACCGGAATCACGCCATTGGGATTGAGCTTGAGGAAAGCGGGCTGCTTCAGTTCGCCCCCGGCACGGTCCACCAATCTGAGCGCAAATGGCACGCCCAGCTCACGCAGTAAGACATGCGGCGCAAAGCTGGCGTTACCGGGAAAATAGTAGAGAGTGATCATGGGATTGGATGCCGGTTAAAAAGCCGAAAAGAAGAAAGAAGTCCAAACATAATCGACTACGCTCCCTGATGGCTATCGTATTTAAGGACCGGCATTCAAGTTAAAAACTTCAGCAGGGATCCGTGCCGCAGCGAGAATTTGTTCATTGAGGATACGCGCCAAGGTGCCATCGGCGGCCAGTTGCGCGAGTTTTCGGTCGATCTCGGGCAGGAGCGCCACGTGCGGCGAACGCCTGCTGAAACCCAGGTGTATCGAATGATTGGAGATGAAAGGCTTCAGCGGAACGATGACTTCTTGCTTGTTGGCATTCACCAGCCATGTCATGCCCATGTAATAACCAGTAACGAAGTAGTCGATCCGTCCGCTTTCCAATTTTCGGAAGTTGCTGTAGGCATTCGGGATGGCTTCGACCTTGAGGTTGGCTTTCAGATAGGCGTCGAAGCCATTGCCGAAAGCGTCGCCAATCGTGACACCGCCGCGCAACGATTTGAGCTCGTCCCAGGATTCGAAGGGAACGGCGTTCTCCTTGCGCATAAACACCGCGATGGGATTGGGAAAGGTCGGATTTTTGGAGAATTGAAGCCATGCCGATCGTTCCGGTGTGATGCGCAAATTCACCAGCAAGTCGATATACCCTTCCTGTGCCATGCGTTGCGCACGCGCCCACGGCACCACGACCGGACGCAGCGTGTACCCCTCCGGGATAATTAGCGGTAAAAGGACGGCTGCCGCTCCATCGTAGTGATTCTCTTCGTGGCTCCAGTCATAGGGCGGATATTTGGGATTGCTCGCCCAGGTGATGACTTTTTCTTGCGCCTGTGCAGCAAAGGAAAGCCATAAGCAAACGACCGCCAGGCGGAGGATTCCTCGACTCACAGTCATTACAAGTATTCTCCATGCGAAGATATTTCTGACCTTGTGAGCATAGACGCTCGACATGGAAAAGCCACACGTCGAAGCACGCAACCCGGACTATTTTAGCAACCGTGACGTCAAGCCCACAAAGGTCACGGTATCGATTCGGCCGAGAAACGCACCCCGATTGAGAGCAGAACCGGTTCGGGAAGCTCTTGCGGCCAGTTGCAAGAACGGATCGCAACATTCAAGCTCAAGCGAAGAAAAGCCCGGTCCTCATCAATAGCCTATTCAATGCCCTGGAAGGCGCATCCAGATGCGCTCTCCAGCCTTGCCATGCCAGGATCAAGCCCCCATGCGCCCTGCAGGCAGGGTCTGACAATGAATCCCCACACCACGTGGGCAAGGCTGTGGACAAGTACTGAACAACGCGCCCAGCGCCTTGGTGCAAAAGGCTTTTCTGGACGCGCTGCTTTTTTAGGCAGGCTGGAAACGACTGGCGCGCAAGCGCGTTCAGGCAAGACGGGCGAAGTGCGCTGCGCCCGCAGATGCAAGTTCAAGTCACCGATGCGGCGAAGGGCGCTCCCGCGCCCTTCGCCGATGCCGTACCGCCGGCTAACGGTAGCGTTACTTGTCGAAAGCAAAACCCTGCGCCAGCGCCACTTCCGCCGTCTTGCGCGCGCAGCCGCGCTCGTAGGCCGCCGCCGTATTGGCCGACCAGGGCAAGCCGTCGGCGCGTCCGATCGACTGCCAGTAGGCCATCATCGTCTGGTCGTAGGCCGCGATGCCGGCTGCTAGGGTGTCGCCGCAATAGGTTTCGTCGTGCCGGTAGGTTTCCAGCGGCAGGCGCGGTTTCTGCGCCGCCGGCTGATCGACGTAGCCGAGGCTGACGCCGACCATCGGGAAGGTCAGCGGCGGCAGTCCGAGCAGATCGATCATCCCCTGCGAATCCTGGCGGATGCCGCCAATCGGGACGACGCCAAGGCCCAGCGCACGGGCGGCGGCCATCAACGTCGCCAGAGTGATCCCGGAATCAACCGCGCCAATGGCAAAGCCTTCCGCCGTGGCGTGGAGGTTCTGGGTCTTGCCGGCCATCTCGATCGCCAGCCGGGTCTTGTTGAAATCGACGACGACCACCACAAAGACCGGCGCCTTGGCAATCCAGGGCTGGTTGTTGGCAAGCTGGGCGATCTTCGCACGCCGCGCCGCATCGCGCACGACAACCAGCGAAATGTGCTGCCCGTTGTTCGACGTCGGCGCGCGCTGGGCGGCGTCGACGATCTCCGCCAAGTCCGCATCGCTCACCGGCGTATCGAGAAAGGAACGGTCGCTGCGGTGCGTCTGCAGGAGGTGCAGGGTTTCGTTGCTCATGGTTTCTCTCTGAAAGAAGGCGTGGCGCACGCCATTCCGGGCGCATGCTCACAGGGCGTTTCGGTACGGGAGAACTATAGCCGAAAGCGGCGGCACAACGGCCGCTTCAACGGGCTCGCGATGGTCTGCTCAATGCCCTGGAAG
>CAZHFS010000417.1:0-2849 GCA_964531885.1 uncultured Propionivibrio sp. | reverse complement strand
TTGCCGTTTTTGAAACCACTCGGGTTCGATCTCGTCGGTCGCACTGACCAGTTCGAAGTCAACCTCACAAATCTGCCCGAGCGGCGTATTGGCCGCTCCGATCGCTGCCCACTGGCGGTTCCGACGCTGATCGAAAAGCACGAGCGTCGCTGCGGTGACAGGACGCACGTGGGTTGGATCACCCAAAAAGTTGTCGCTGCGCGGATGGGGCACAACAATCTCGATACGCGCCCCATCGCGGCAAACCCGGTACATCTCCTTGACGATCGCCAGAAACGTCTCCGGACGCTGCCCGAGATGTTCCAGGACATGGTGCAGCACAATCTCATCAACACTGTCGTTTTCCCACGGCCAGGGCACCTGTTCGAGATTGACGACCAGATCGGGCTGGCAGGCGGCAACGCAATCCACATTGACGAAACCTGCCATCTTGCGGCCGCCACAGCCAAGGTTCAACTTGAGCGGAACACCGGCCGGATCTGCCGACGCCCCCTTAGCCGGGGTCTCAGAACCTGTCGGCACCGCCCCCCCTTCTGCTCCCGGACTCGTGTCTCCGATGCGGCAGCCGGAGAACTCGGCAAGCGCTCGCGCGGCAACGGGCATGACCGTATTCCAGTCACCGAAAGCCGTCTGCCGGAAAATCCGCATCGAGGGATACCATGGGCTATCGCTCCGATCGAGCAACCAGCGCCAGTCGGTATCAAAGCGATCAAGCAGCCACACCGGAACCCCCATTGCCCCGACGAGATGGGGGACGGACGTATCAACGCTGATGACCAGATCAAGGTTGGCAATCAGCGCTGCGGTATCGGCAAAGTCTTCCACTTCGTCCATGACATTGAAGATGCTCTCCGACAAGCCTTCGCTCTCGATCTGGCTGGCGCCGCCTCCCTTTTGCAGGGACACCCAACTCACCCCGTCAACGGCGAGCAAGGGCTGCAACTGGCGCAGTTTGACCGTACGAAAACGATGGAAGGCGTATATTTCACCGCTCGCCCAGACAACGCCAACCTTTTTCCCGGGCAATCCCTGCAAGCGCGTCGCCCACTTCTTGACGAGGATCGGGTCGGGGCGGATATACGGCACATTGTCCGGAATCGAGCCAAGATCCGTCCCCATGAGCATGGGGAGAGACAACAGCGCAACCTGGACATCGAAAGGTGGCAATCCACCGACCACGGTCGGCGGAAGCGCCTCAATTCCCCACTCAGCCGCA
This sequence comes from uncultured Propionivibrio sp., assembly GCA_964531885.1. Classification (GTDB taxonomy): domain Bacteria; phylum Pseudomonadota; class Gammaproteobacteria; order Burkholderiales; family Rhodocyclaceae; genus Propionivibrio. The sequence continues at coordinate 1,633 of CAZHFS010000417.1, read as the reverse complement.
CAACTGGAAAAGAGACGGAAAAGCGGTGGCAGACACCACAAATATATCTTCGCCTGAGGGTAGCGCTGGCGTAACAATGGCAAATAGCGGACAAACTGCAGGTTATCCCCCATCCCCTGCTCGCTGTAAACAAGGAGGGTGCGCTCACCGAGCGCGTCGCCGCTCCACTCGGGCTGCGCGAATTTAGGGCGTTTTTCAGCGACCCCCGGGAGTTTCCAGCGGCTCTCGTAGCTGGGCCAACCTTCCGCATATTTTCCCTGCAACAGGAGAAGGATGCCTAGATTCAGATCGGCTTCGAAGTAGCTCGGCTTGAACTTGATCGAATGACGGTAGGCGGCCTCTGCCTCCTCCAGACGATGCAAGCGATAATAGACATTACCGAGGTTATTCCATGCTTCTGCCGATTCAGGATTGATCTCCAGTGCGCGCTTGAAACTGTCAATCGCGCCATCCATCCACCCTTGTTTGAGCCGCGCGCCTCCCCGGTTGGTGTGTGCCGCGTCAAGCGCCGGATCGGATGAAACCGCCTCATCGAAACAGGCCTGTGCACGCTCGGCCTCACCGCGCTCCTGCAGAAGCAGCCCGAGGTTGTTGTAGGCCTCGGCAAAGTCGGGACGCAGGCGCAATGCCTGCCCATAGAATTGCTCGGCCAGATCCTTGCGGCCCCGGTCACGGTACAGATTGCCGAGGTGAAAACTGGCGGCCGCGTCCTGACCCGCCGCAATGCGGTTGGCTGCAAGCAGAGCCTCCTCGGCCTCTTCACCACGATTCATGTCCTCGAAGGCCAGGCCAAGGTTGACATGTATTTCCGCCGTTTCAACGCCTCGTGCAATGGCCCGCAACAGCGCCTCAACCGCTTCGGCCGGGCGGCCTTCGGCACGCAGCAATTCGCCGTGCAGCACATCGGCTTCGGGAATGGCATGACCCATCGACTGCAACTGATCAAATGCTGCCCGCGCCTCCGGCAATCGTTTCGTCCGGAACAGGGCCAGCGCCAGGTTGAACCGCGCATCGACATGGCCAGGATCCAGCGTTACCGCCGCAGCATAGGCTTCCGCAGCCTCCGGCCAACGCCCGAGCGAGGCAAGCATGACCCCCCGATCGTTATGGTAGGCGGCACAAAAAGGATTAAAGGTACACACCTGAGCCATCAATTCCACGGCTTCGCCCACCCGCCCTTGCCGGTTGAGAATCTGCGCCAGCAAATGCAAGGCTTCCTCGTCACCCACGTCGGCGGCGAGGAGCTCACGCGCCACCCCCTCGGCAGCCACAAAATTTCCGGATGAAAATGCGGCGGCCAACCGGGATAGTGCTGCCTGACGATTGCCGCTGCCGGTAGAAGAACTCATGAATTCACCTGTACTAAAATGGAATGCGCCATGCGCATGCAGTCTAGCAGGGCACCACAGGCAACGTCACGGCATTTACCTCGCCGCACGTGTCCTCGCTGCGCTTGCGAGCAGCACAACACCTCTTTGCCAAGCGACCAAAACACAGTTGCAACACACTGATTTTCAAGGCGTTTCAAAAAGCAAAAAAAGAGCTAAAGTTTTCTCCTCCACTTGCCGTGATAGTCCCTAACGGCGCGAAACCTGCCCGCAAGTTCGAGGCGCCGGTCATTGACGGCGCAGGT
>CAZHFS010000416.1:0-2853 GCA_964531885.1 uncultured Propionivibrio sp. | reverse complement strand
CGGCAGTCGGCTTGGCCGTCATGGTTTCCAGGCAGTACCGAGGCACCGGCAGTTTCAGCATGTCAGCAGTACGGATATCGGCCACTTCCCGGAACATGGTCATCAGCTCCGGTAAATTGACGAACCGCGCAAACCGCGTGTTCATACGGTAGCCACCGCCATCCGGCGACAGCTCCAGGGCAGTCACCGATTCCCCAAAGTTCCCCGCCCACGTATCAAACTGCGACACATGATTGAAGCGTAACGTCACCGGCTGCAGATAGCGTTGCATGGTCCACATTTCGGCCATCGAGTTCGATACCGGTGTCCCGGTCGCGAATACCACTCCCGAACGACCGCCCTGCTTGTCCATCACATGGCGAGTCTTCACGAACATATCGAAGGCTCGCTCCGAGTTGGAGTTCGGCAGACCTGCAACCCGCGTCATTTTGGTGAAGCGGTACAGGTTTTTGAAGTAATGCGCCTCGTCGATAAAAAGATAGTCGATGCCCAATTCCTCAAACGTGAGCATGTCGTCCTTTTTTAACTTGGCCGACAATTTCTCCAGCCTTGCGAGCCAGATCTTCTTGGCCCGTTCCAACTCTTTGACGATCCGATTCCCGCGCTTATTCGATTTCGAGGCCCGTATTGCGGACTCGATTTCATGGATTCGCGCCTCGATGAACGATTCCATAGCTTCGTCGCTCATCTTGATCCTCTCGAAAGAGGCATGGGTAATCAGCACGGCATCCCAGTCCCCGGTTGCAACCCGGGACAGCAACGTCCGGCGCTTGTCACCGACCAGGTCGTCCTTGCTTGCCATCAGGATGTTGGCACCCGGATAAGCCCGCAGAAACTCCGCCGCAAACTGCTCAAGCATGTGGTTGGGCACGACATAGCATGGCTTACTGGCCATACCGAGACGTCGCAACTCCATACCGCCGCAGATCATCGTCAGGGTCTTCCCCGCACCGACCACGTGGGCCAGTAGGGTATTCACTCCACCGGACACGATTCGCCAAATTGCGTCCTTCTGATGCCGATGAAGGTTGTACACCTCGGAAAACCCCGGCAATGAGAGTCTTGAACCATCGAACTCCCTCAGCCTGACTGCATTGAACTGGTCGTTGTACATCCTGACCAACCGCTCGCACCGTTCGGAATCGGCGAATACCCAGGATCTGAATTTCTCCTTGAGCGCCTGCTGCTTTTCCCTCGCGGCAATGGTCTCCTCCGTGTTCACGAAATACCGGTCAGTGACCGGATCGCGATCCCGTATCGTAGGAACCATCTGGTTTAGCGTAACGACGAATAACTCGCCAGCAGTGATGCGTCCGGTACCGAAGGTTTGGGTCGATGCCACCGACCGCTCACCCTGCCATGGCACTTCAACATTCCACGCACCGGCCTCAGCACTGAACTCCACCGAGCAACCATCGCATTCCAGAAGATGATCAAGGAATGCTGCATAGTCGCGGGATGGAATCCATGTCGAGCCAATCCGGGCATCAATCTCACCCGGCCCCAGATCCGGCGGAATTACCGCCTTCAGTGCTTCGACGTTGCGGACATACTCACTACCGGCCGCTTCCGCCATTTCCAGCTTGCTGCGAACGTTGCCGGAGAGATAAGCATCGGAGGTCTCCCATTGCGAGGAGTCCGGATTGAGGAAGATCAGACCGCGATCCGCCATGTCCGGGAGAAACTGCTCCCTCCCCTGCCCCAGCAAGGACTCCATCAACGTAACGTCGACTCGACCCCGCTCGTGCAGCGACACTATCAGCGCTTCCTCGGCTGACGCACACCGCTCGACCTTGCGGACAACACCCACCGTTCTTCGATGGAAAATGTCCGCCTTCTCCGCCGTACCACCTTCCGGATCGTAGTTCTCCAGAGAAAGCAGCAATGGCAGGTCTGGATCCCCTTTGAAGGCCAGTTTGTTGGCCTTCGCATGAAGATAGCCGTGCTTCGCCACAAAACCATCGTAGGCGACGTTCAGGGCGACCCGATATGCACCGAGTCGACCATCGTCCGCCGTGGCGTGCTGGATGTGCAGAAGTCTTCGTGCCGCGTCGCGGATTGCCATCAAACCGCGAATCCGCTTGGCTGCCGTTGCCGACACCGAGGCATCGATCACCAGCAACTCTTGCCCTTCCGAGACAGCCAGACGGCCATCCGCTGTCAGGCAATAAGCCCCCGGCTTGACGAACTCCGGCGCCGAGACACGAATGTCCCGTTGCACGGACAACGATGCCTCAACCACGCGTGGCGTGTAGATGCCTTCGGGCAACCGGGAAATCCGCTCTGCCAAAGCCGCCCTGACATCGCCGTCGAAAATCGCCGCGTTGGCAAGCCCAAAGCCATTCGACTTCTGCCCCATGCGACCGATCAGCATCTCCGGATTCTGGACATACCAGCTCGACACAAACAAACGCCGGTAACCATCACACATGACGTGCGGGGCTTCCATCACAGCGATCCAGTCGTCGGTAGCCTTCTCACCCTCCCCCAATTTCTGAAGGAAGACGATATCGGTCGTGACTTCTGTGTTGGCAATGTGCGAAAAAGTCCCGGAAGGCAGACGAATCGCGCCGACGAATCTGGCCCGAGCACTGATGTGGCGTCGAGCCTGGTCGTCCCATTTATCGAGCGTTCCGGCGGACGTGATGAACGCCACCAATCCACCCGGCCGAGCCACATCCAAAGCGCGACCGAAGAAATAGTCGTGGATGAGGAAGTTTGCATACGGCACATTCCGGTCATCCGGCACCTGATAGTTCCCGAAGGGAACATTCGAGATCACCAGATCGAACCAGTCCTTGGGCTGTCGGGCCTTTTCAAAACCGACCGTGAGGGTCCGAACGCCGTGAGGCC
>CAZHFS010000415.1:0-2853 GCA_964531885.1 uncultured Propionivibrio sp. | reverse complement strand
CGGCAAACTGGGTCCACCACTGGGCGCTAATCGCCTGTGGCACAGAAGCAGGGGCGGGAGTGTCAAGTTGGGGGGGCTCGGCCTTAGGCCACAGCGGCGCGCAGGCGCTTGTGGCCAGGGCAATCAAAGCGCAAGCCAGAAGTGTCTGCTGATTGGTGAGATGAGGCATAGGTCGCGTGGCAGAAAGTTGTGTGGCAAAACCGGCAGTTGAGCACGATGGCCAAAACACCGGCATAGTAGCGATTCATCCCTGCTGAACCCGGACTGGTCGATTTAAATCAGGGCAAACAAAAATCTGATGTGCGTTTGATGCCGCTCAAAGCAAAGCGTTGAGCCCAGACCAGTATAGCATTCGTGCTTGGCATAACCTCCTTGGGAGCACGCGTGCCCGTTAGGGGCAAGAGAGAGTGTTGTATTCGGGGTGTGCTCAGTGTGCTTGGTAGCCTTTTCAGTAGGTTTCTGTGCATGGCTTTGCTAGCATCTTGTGGCGAATCCTGAATCGAAAGATAGTCATGATGAAGAATAAACTGATCGGCGTGCTTGGGGCTTTGTTGCTGGCAGGCAATGTCCTCGCGGCGCAGGAGGCGGCGAGGCCACGGGTGGGGCTCGTGCTTGGAGGCGGTGGGGCCCGAGGTGCTGCGCACATCGGCGTGCTGGAAGTGTTGCGGGAACTGCGCGTTCCGGTGGATTGCGTTGCCGGAACCAGCATGGGGGCGCTGGTCACTGGGGCTTTTGCCGCCGGGCTATCGCCGGCTGAAATGCGTGACGCTCTGGCCAAGGCGGACTGGAACGATATGTTCCTGGATAATCCGACGTATTCCGAGATCAATTACCGAAACAAGATTGTTTCGCGCCGTTTCATGCCCGGCTCGGAGACCGGCGTCAAGGATGACGGGGTGTCCTATCAAGGGGGGGTGGTTGCTGGCCAGAAGATCAAGCTTTTCTTCAACAGCCTCGTGCATTCCGACCTGGGCGAGCGGCATATCGAGGACCTGCCTTTGCCGGTGGCTCTCATCGCCACCGACATCGGTAACGGTGAGCGTGTGGTGATGCGCGAAGGGAGCCTGACGACCGCCATGCGGGCGAGCATGTCGGTTCCGGGGCTGATGGCGCCGGTTGATCGCCAGGGGCGAAAACTGGTCGATGGTGGGCTGGTCGATAACGTGCCGATCAGCGAGGTACGTCGCCTGTGTCAGGCCGATGTGGTGATTGCGGTCAATGTCGGTTCGCCGCTGCTCAAGTCAGAGGATGTCGGCTCATTGCTCACCGTGACGGCGCAAATGGTGAATATCCTGACCGAGCAGAATGTCAGCCAATCGCTGGCGACGCTGAGCTCAGGCGATATTTACATCAAGCCCGATCTGGAGGGGATTTCGGCCGGGGATTTCAAGAAAAGCAGCGAGACGGCTGATCGCGGCCGGGTCGCCGCGACGGGGCAGGTTGAGCGCTTGCGCGCCTTGTCGGTGAGCGAAGCTGACTATGCGGCCTGGGTCGGGCGTATTGGCTATGCGCGGACGGAACCACGGAAAATTGATGAGATTCAAGTGGCCGGACTCAAGCGGGTAAATCCCGAGGCTGTACGCCGGCATCTGAGCGCAGCCGCAGGCGATACCGCGGATACCGCGCAACTCAACCGCGACATGATGCGCATCTACGGGGACGGGTGGTATGAAACGGTCGACTATACCTTGCTCGATGCGCGTGACCGCAACATCCTGCGCGTGACGCCGGTGGAAAAAGCTTGGGGGCCGGATTATCTGCGCTTGGGCTTCAATCTCGATACGAATTTCAAGCAGGATTCCTCTTACACCCTTCGCGGCGCCTATGACAAGACCTGGATCAACAATCTCGGAGGGCAGATGTTGATCGGCGGGGAAATCGGCAGAAAAAATACAATCGGCATCGATTGGTACCAGCCGCTCGATAGCCGCCAACGCTACTTTTTCGAGAGTTCATTGTCATATACAAATGAGGCGCAGGGTGTTTTTCAGGATGGGCACAAGGTTGCCGAATACTCGAATTCTCAGGGGAGGGTTGCGCTGGGTGTGGGGGTAAATGTTGGGGTGCTGGGGCATGTTCGTGCGGGCTGGCAGGGCTTGCGTTGGGATTCTGAGTTGCGTACCGGGGTTCCGAGCGGCATTCTGCCGGAGAGCAGCAAGACGAGTTATGGCGCAGGCTATCTTGCCCTCGATTTTGACCAGATGGACCGGCTGTATTTTGCGACCTCGGGCTGGGCAGCGCGGGTAGGGTATTTCAACGTCCCGAGCCAGGATTACAGCAAAGTGACGGCGGACCTCCGTGCTGCGAAAGCGTTTGGCGATGTGGTCGTCAACGGCAAAGTGAGCTACCAGGGTTCGCCGAGCGGTACGCTTCCCTTTTACGATGCCGGTACGCTGGGCGGATTCCTCAACCTCTCCGGGTTCGCCAGCGGACAACTCGTTGGCGATGACATCCGCTACGGCGGGGTGCGTTTCGAAAAAATCATCGGTCGTTTGCCGCTGGGCTTGCGCGGAGACATGCGTGCCGGCTTGGCTCTCGAAGCAGGTAAGGTGGGAACGCCCTATACTGAGACCAAACGTACCGGGTGGCTCAAGTCGACAACGCTGTACTTGGGTGGCGAGACTCCCCTTGGCCCGATCTATCTTGGGTATGGCCGTTCGGACGCAGGTTCGTCGAATGTTTACCTGTTTATCGGGACCCCATGAAAACCGTCGTTTAACTTCAAAGGGAGTCGGTCATGTTGTGGAAAAACCTAGTGGTAGCGCTTGTTGCATCCTTTGCCGTCGTGGCTTTGCCCACCCAGGCCAGGGATGAAAAGGAAGAGCAGCGGGCTGATATCCGCAAGACCAGCCA
>CAZHFS010000414.1:0-2860 GCA_964531885.1 uncultured Propionivibrio sp. | reverse complement strand
TTCATCATCGTCGTCGACGACGACGTGGACGTGCGCGACTGGAAGGAAGTGATCTGGGCGATGACCACGCGCGTCGACGCGGCGCGCGACACCTTGATTGCCGAGAACACGCCGATCGACTACCTCGACTTCGCCAGCCCGGTCGGTGGGTTGGGCAGCAAGATGGGGCTGGATGCGACCAACAAGTGGCCCGGGGAAACCAACCGCGAGTGGGGCCGGCCCATCGTCATGGATCCGGCGGTCAAGGCGCGTGTCGATGCCATGTGGGGGGAGCTCGGGTTGTGAGCGGTGCAATGACCCTCCGTATCCTGCCCGTCGATCTGGCTGACGCAGCGCAGGCGGCGGCCTGGCTCGATCTGCTCGACCACTACGCGCGCGATCCGATGGGCGGCGGCGAGCCGCTCTCGGACGATGCTCGCGCGCACCTCGTTGCGCGCCTGCGCACGTTGCCGTCCTTCCACGGGGCGCTGGCGTGGCGCGCCGGCGAGCAGGTGCCGGTCGGGCTGATCAACTGCTTTGAGGGGTTTTCTACCTTTGCCGCCCAACCCTTGCTCAACATCCACGACCTCGTGGTGCGCCAGTCTGCACGCGGGCAGGGCATCGGGCGTGCCTTGCTGGAGTGGAGCGCCCAGCGTGGGCGAGAGCTCGGCTGTTGCAAGCTGACCCTCGAAGTGCTGTCAAGCAACGTCCGGGCCCTCAAAGCGTACGAGCAGGCAGGGTTCGCCCTTTATACGCTGGACCCCGCCGCAGGCCAGGCGCTCTTCCTGCAGAAGCTTCTCACCGACTGACCGCGGCCGTGTGTCGCGGGAGCCGGTGCGCTTGCCGCACTCAGCGCGTGGCGACCCAGCGCAGCAGTTCGTCCATGGCCGCGCGCCCGTTCTGGGCGTGGGCATCGTTGATCAGGATCGTGACCACCCAGCGTCGGCCGTTTTGATCGAGGACGTAGCCCGCGAGTGCGCGTGCGCCCTCAAGGTAGCCCGTTTTCAAATGGGCCCGGCCGTAAACCGGGCCTTCCTGAAAGCGTTTCTTCAAGGTGCCATCCACCCCGGCGACCGGCAGCGAGGACATCAGCTCGGGCATGACCGGGCTTTTCCAGGCGGCCAGCAGCAAGCGCCCGAGCCCTTCGGCCGAGATGCGTTCCTTGCGCGAGAGGCCGGAGCCGTTTTCCAGTACGAGTTCGGGCAGACGCAGGTTCTTGTCGCCCAGCCAGCGGTCGATGCGCCGCCGTGCGCCGTCGTAGCTTGCCGGGCGGGTGCGGTCGAGGCTCAGAAAGAGTTGGCGCGTCATCACGTTGTTGCTGAATTTGTTGATGTCGCGGATCACTTCGCCGAGCGGTGCCGACTCCTGCGCGGCAAGCGTCTGGGCGCCGCCGGGGGTCTCGCCGGCACGTACCTGCCCACGCAGCGTGCCACCAAGCTCCTGCCACAGGCCGCGCACCAGTCGGCCGACCTGCTCATCGGCTGGCCAGGGTGAGAGAAACAGCGTTTTCTCGCCGCAACTGGCGGCGTACTGGCCGGTGAGTTCGACCGTTTCTCCGTTGACGCGCACCTTGAAGCGCTCGCGCCAGTCGCCGCAGGCATCTTGGGTGAGCGCCAGGCGATTGGAAATGGATGCCGGTTCGCCTGCCGTCTCGGCAAGGATTTCGGCGTGCTGGCGACCGGCGTCTGGGCGCAGGGTGAGCTGGATGCTGGCGTGATTGACCAGCAGGGCATCGGCGCCGGCGTTGTAAGGCCGCAGCGGGTCGTTGTCGAATGCCGCCGGGTCGTGCGGCGGCAGGGCAAAGGCGCTGCGATCGAGGACGATGTCCCCGTGGATTTCGCGTACGCCGCGGGCGCGCAGTTTGCGCAGCAGCAGCCAGACTTGTTCCTGCAACAGGCTGGGGTCGCCACTGCCGCGCAGGTAGAGGTGGCCGGGCAGAATGCCGCCATTGGCCGGTGCTGCAGCCAGCGCCTCGGTTTTCCAGGTGTACGCCGGGCCGAGCAGTTCGAGCGCGGCATACGTCGTGACCAGTTTCATCGCCGAGGCCGGGTTGAGCGGCTTTTGCGGGTTATGGCGAATGAGCGGCGCGGCCGAGTCGACCGATTGGACAAAAACCCCCACGTTGTGCAGCGGGATGTTGGCGTTTTTCAGCGCCTGGCTGACGCCCGGTGGTAGTTCGGCCGCTGCGTCGGCTGGCAGGATGACGCTCAGCAGGGCGCCGGTAATAAAGGTGCAGGTGACGCTCAGGGTATGTTGGCGAAAGCGGGCGGCAAGGCGTGCAACGGAATTCTTCATGTCGGTGCGGACGTGTACTATGTTGGGTGAGGGCGCACGCCGGGTGCGCCAAAGCCGGATCATAACGCGCGGAGGGAGGCGCATGTCAGAGCGCAGAAGACATCAACGCGTACGTTTTGCCGAAGGTGTTCGCCTGCGTATCGGATTCGATGGTCAGCTGGTCGATGCCAGTCTGGAAAACCTGTCGCTCGGTGGCCTGATGCTGCGCTGTTCCGGTGAGTTGGCGATTCGAAAGCTCTACGGTGTCGAAATCATTTTTTCGGAGCGTATGCGCATCGAGCTCGTCGTTCAGCTCGTCAATCGGGTTGGCGATCGTTACGGTGCTCGCTTTTCGCCTGGACCGCTCAGCGAAGCCCAGATCCGGCTAGCGGTGAGCGACGGGTTGAGCGCGGGGCGTGCCAGCACGCTCAGCGTCAAGGTTGAGGACGGGCGACGGATCTTGCGGGTCAATGGGCTGCTGGGCAGTGGAATGCGTGCCGACATCCTCTCGGCACTCAATTCCGGGGTGGCCGAGGTCGATCTGTCTGGGGTCACGGCCGTGGATGCCGAGGGGCGAGAGTTGTGTGCGCTGATCATCGGAGATCCA
>CAZHFS010000413.1:0-2861 GCA_964531885.1 uncultured Propionivibrio sp. | reverse complement strand
TGCAGGCGCTGGATGCCCTTGTAGGCCTCGGCCGGATCGGCTCGGCCCGACTCGAAAGCGCCCAGGAAGAAGCGATAGTTGGCCTGAATACGGTTGTCATCCTCCGGGCCCAAGGGGATGTCGAGGCAGATTTTCCGGTACGTTTCCTTGTCCGCGCGGGTCAGCCGCATCTTGATGTATTCGTCCGCGGTTTCGTCCTCATTGCCATTGAAGAGGTAGAGGTTGCCGATCTTCTTCGCCGTGGCACCGATGTCCGTGCCGGCGCTGGCAACTTTCCGGAGGGCCAGGAGCATCAAGCTCAATGTCGTCAGCCGTTGCTGTCCGTCAATGACAAGGAGCGAATTGACGCCGGCAGCCATGAAGTTGCCGTCGGCAACATAGACAACCGAACCCAGGAAGTGGGATGGGCCTGGCGCCGACGCGGCAATTGTCATCACGTCATCGAGAAGGCGGGCACATTGTTCCTGCTTCCAGGAATAGGCCCGCTGGTAGATTGGGATTCGGAACTGCTTATTGCCGTCCACCAACTGAAAGAGCGTTGCTTTTTGTGCGTCCATTCTTTTTTTCCCCTGCAGTCAGGCAGGCCAGTGTTGTTTATCCGTTCCACCGCTTTCGCATGAGACTGTCGAAATCCCTACGGGACAGCACAGTCGCACAATCTCGCCAGAAATCTGTCTCGGGCTGAAGGGTAGAGTTGTAGCGTAGATCGAAGCCTGTTTCCTGTTTCTGGGCGTCGATGTACTGATCCATCAGCTCACCTAACTGCTCGATGTCCTCGATCCAATCGTCTTTGATCGTGTCGGGGAGCGAGCCAAAGAGATCGAACCGATCCTTCATGCGTTCCGAGAGGCGCGTATAGACCTTTTCATCGACTGTCTGCTCATTGACCAGGTTGAGCATGTCGACCTTGTCTCGCACCTGGCCAAAGCGCTTGATCCGACCGATGCGCTGTTCCAGCTTGATCGGGTTCCAGGGGAGATCAACGTTGATGAGGGTACCCAGAGTCTGCAGGTTCAGCCCCTCACATGCTGCGTCGGTGGCGACCATCAACCTCAGCTTCCGCTCGGCCACCATGCGCTTGAGCGTGTCCCGGTCGATGCTGACGCTCTCCCCGTTCCTGTAGAGGCGACTCTTGCCCGCACCGGCGTACAAGCCCACCGCCTCGCTTGGGAAACGGGCAGCCAATTGGTCTGCTACCCAGCGGGCTGTGTCGTAATACTGGCTGAAAATGATGCAGCCGAGATCAAGCCACCCTTCGACTTCAAGGTAGTGATAGATGGCCACGATCTTTGGGTCCTCCTGGATGCGCTTCAATCGATCCAGCAGGCGCTCCAACGCCGCGCGTTCATCATCACCCTGCGCCTTGACCTCCAAGAGGCCTTCGTCGCTTTCTTCCTCAACAGTCCGGCCTTCCAAAAGTGTCGTGGCAGTCGCAATACCGGCAGCGATACTGCTGCAAATCCGCTGCTCCACAAGGTTCTTCATGAAGCCACTGCCGCGGCCGGCTTTGGCTAAAGCCTTGCCGAATATTCGCGCTTGATCATAAGCCTCACGGAAATCCTCGCTGGTTCTAAGTGCCAGCCCCTCAAACAGCGCGTGAAATTTGTGTACGTTTTTGACCAGGGTGTGATCAGGGTGAATGTCTACCGCAATCGCCTTGAGCAATTTCGCATCCTCAAGGGTTTTCCGTTTCCGTAGTACGACATGCCTGACCAGGGGATTCTCTCGCTGGAAGAATGAGGCGCCCGAAACTCGCGTCTCAAGCGCCATCTCCAATTCCTCACGGGTATCTTGACTGAGGTTCACGTAGTCCCCGCCAAGATAGCTCCGTTGCTGAAGGCCTAGATCCTCTCGGATCATGCTGTAAAGCCGCCTGGCCCGCCCATCCTCAGTGGAATTCACCGTGGGCAATGGCGAACGAAGCAAGCGCCAAGCGTATTCTGGATCGACTACTTCCTCCTCGCCGGCGAGGATGGGCAGCACGGCCGCCGGATCGTGCCACATGGAAAAATCATTTCCCAGGACAAAATTCCCGGCGCCTTGGTGCAGGACACGGATCAGATCCCAAATATCCTCGCGCTTCGTCTGGATGGGCGTCGCCGTTCCCAGAAGAACATGGTCAGCGCGCGCCGATATTTCACCGACGAAGGCCAGCAACTCATTCGGCGTACCAGCGTCCTTGCCGAGCCCCTGGCGCGTTCTGGCTTTGTGAGCCTCATCGAGGATTGCTAGACCGAATCCGCCACGCAGCCCGAGCAGATGCTGCTTTTCCAGCGAATCTCGCAGCATCAACCCCGTCGATACAATCCCGATCCGCAACGGACAGCGAATGACATGCTCTTCGCCCGACGGTGATATAGCGCGCTCCTGGTCATCCACCCATGCCTTCATCTGGGTGTGCCATCGTGCTGTCGGCACGCCAAGCTTGTCCATCAACTCGGTTTGCCACTGTTCGCAAAGCGTCGCCGGGGCGAAAATCACCACAGGCTTGCATTTGCCTTGCTGCTCCTGCAGGAGCGTGATTGCCAAAGCCGCGGTAGCCATCGAGAGGGTCTTACCCAGACCAACTTCATCCGCTAAAAGGATCCGGACATACCCGTATTCCTTGAGGTGCTTCAGGCACTCGGTCACAAACCCTTGCTGCCAGGGTTGCAGGGCAAAGCCCTCCCGGTACAGCGGCGATTCAATCAGGGCCGCTGGAGCGATATCGCCCTCATCTTCGATTTCATCGATCGAAACTTCATGCCGGCGGCTACGGCGAACAATCTCCCGGCAAACCGCATTGGGGAGCGGTTTGGCGGCATTCCAGAGGTAATCAAACTCTTTCTCGATCCAGTCCACCCCATCAGGCGAGTCGTCGG
>CAZHFS010000412.1:0-2883 GCA_964531885.1 uncultured Propionivibrio sp. | reverse complement strand
CGTCAATTTACCGGAGCTGATGACCATGTTCCGGGAAGTCGCCGATATCCGTACTGCCGACATGCTGCAACTGCCGGTGCCTCGGTACTGCCTGGAAACCATGACGGCCAAGCCGACTGCCGAGCTGAAGGAGTTTGTGGCAACGCTCGTCGCCCGCGCGGAAGCAATACGCAACGGCGAGGTAACACCCCAGGAAGACAATATGCTGGCGGTGACCAACGATGGCCGCAAGGCAGCGTTGGACATGCGGCTGGTTGATGCCTCAAGCATGGAAGCTCAGGACGGCAAGGTCAGTCAGTGTGCGGACAATGTCTTCGGGATATGGCGGGAGACCGCAGCGTTCCGGGGAACACAGGTGGTGTTTTGTGACCTCAGTACGCCGACAGACGATGGACGGTTCAGTGTCTATCACGTCATCCGTGCAAAGCTCGTCGAAATGGGTGTTCCGGGAACGGAGATTGCGTTCATTCACGACTACGACAGCGATTCCGCCAAGGCGGAGTTGTTCAAGTCGGTCAGGGAGGGGCGGATTCGAATCCTCCTGGGCAGCACACTGAAGATGGGGGTAGGCACCAATATCCAGACCCGACTGGCGGCGTTGCACCATCTGGACGCTCCGTGGCGGCCGGCTGATGTGGAGCAGCGGGAGGGACGCATCATTCGACAGGGCAACCTGAATGAAGAAGTGCGGATCATCCGTTATGTCACAGAGGCATCGTTCGATGCCTACATCTGGCAGACCCTCGAAACCAAGGCACGGTTCATCGTCCAGGTCATGAGAGGGGACACCGGAATGCGCAGCGCGGAGGATGTGGAGTTGGCGGCACTGTCCTATGCCGAGGTGAAAGCCCTGGCATCGGGAAATCCGCTGGTGATGGAGAAGGCTGGCATCGATGCTGAAGTCGCAAAGCTCTCCTTGTTGAAATCTCAATGGGATAACCAGCGATGGGCAAACCAGCGGGAGTCGGCGACCTTGCCCAGCAGAATCGAGAAGATCCGGGAACGGATCGAATCGGTCGAAGCTGACATTGGCAATCGTGAGGATGTCCGAGGCAATCGCTTCGGCATGGTGATTGATGGAAAACGCTATCACGAGCGATCAATCGCGGGTGAGGTGCTTCAGCGGTACTACAGCGAGGCCAAGGCCAGAACTCGGAAGTTCGGGAACTGGAAATCCTCGCCGGGTGAGATGTCGGTTGGGCAGTTTGCCGGCTTCGATCTCGCGGTATCCATCCCCACGGGCGCCAGCGATGGCCCTTGCTTCATCCTGAAAGGGCGGCGGGCCTATGCGGCTCATCATTCCGACAACCCGCAAGGGATGGTCAGAGTGGTCGAGAACGTGGCCAACAGCCTGGAAGGACGATTGGCGGAAGCTTATGAAGATGTTGCCCGGGCAGAAAAGCGCCTGGCAGACATTCTTACGGAGTTGGCCAAGCCATTCGAAAAGGAGGAAAGGTTGACGCAGTTGCTGGCACGCCAACGCGAGATCAATGCTGCACTCGATCTCGACAAGGACAACGCCGGTGCGATGGAAGCGGAAGCCGAAGCCGCCTGACGTGAAATTTCATTCAACCCGCTCGGGAACTCCTGCCCTACGGGGCAGTGGGTTCTCGGCATTTTTGGAGATTTGTATTTTGCATAAGTCGTGACATTCAAGACCCCGGACCTGGTCCGGGGTTATCTACGGCGTTGCGTGGTGGGGTGATGGTCGAATTCGATCCTTTTAGGTCGCATTTCAGCAGTCACGAAAGACAGTTGCTACGTAGCATCGCAACTGCATCCTCCCTCGCAAGCATTTCCCGGCCATGGTGCCGGGGTTTTTCGGAAGGGGTTCAGTGAGCCTCTTGCGCAAAGCATATTGAGATTCGATCCTGTGCCGTAAGGCGCTGGATGGACGTGTGGTAGCTGGCCACGAGAAAACAAACAGCATCATGAACCCCGCCGGGGAGCGTATCCCGGCAGGGGTACCTCCATGCCGAGCGGAGATTTCCAACCGGCTCGGCCGGGGCCTTCCCAAGGATCCCGGCAAGGGGTGCTTCGGAAGGTCCCGATCGGGACTTTCCATGGAGGCACCTGAAATGAAGTATGAATACGAAACGCAACGCGTCAAGGATGACGCACGAGGGCGCTGGGAGAGGGTGCTTCCCGACCTGGCGCCTGCTTTGAAAGATGCCGTAGAGAAGCGGGGCAAGCACGTCCCTTGCCCGGTTCATGGCGGACGGGATGGCTTTCGGGTCTTTCCTGACGTCGATGAAACTGGCGGAGGGGTCTGCAATACCTGTGGCTATTTTGCTGACGGTTTTTCTCTGCTCATGTGGATCAACGGCTGGGACTTTGGTCGCACGATCCGCGAAGTGGCTGAGCATGTCGGCACTACGCCGGTTCGCGATATGCGCAAGGAAGTGTCGCATGCTCCAAGTAGTGCCCCTGATGACACCACTCGCCGTGAGCACCTCAATCGCACATGGCGGGAATCGCTGGCATTAACGCACCCGAAAGCCGAATCTGCTCGTCTGTATCTGGCGCGACGCGGCCTGTCAGTACGTGTGCCGGATACCCTGCGCTTCCATCCCGAGCTGGGGTATTACGCAGACAACCGCATCGTGGCCCGCTATCCGGCCATCATCGGCCAGGTTACAGGGCAAGGGGGCGAAGCAGTCACGCTTCATCGCACCTACCTGACGGCTGATGGCCACAAGGCTCCGGTCGATGCACCAAAAAAGCTGATGCGCCATCCATCGGCGCGACAGCTGACCGGCGGCGCAATTCGGCTGGTACCAGCGGGTGCTCGTCTGGCAGTGACCGAAGGCATTGAAACGGCACTTGCCGTTATCGAGGCTACGGGGATTCCTGCCTGGGCGACAGGGAATGCCCATCTTCTGG
>CAZHFS010000411.1:0-2923 GCA_964531885.1 uncultured Propionivibrio sp. | reverse complement strand
TCCGATCTACATCATTTCCTTCCCGAGCGGCAATACCGGCGTGCAGATGGGGGGCTGGTACCGCAAGGAAATCAAGAGCGCAGCCGATTTCAAGGGGCTCAAGATGCGTGTTGCCGGGCTGGCCGGGGCAGTGCTCTCCAAGCTTGGCGTGGTGCCGCAGCAGATCGCCGGCACGGATATCTATCCTGCCCTTGAAAAGGGGACGATCGATGCCGTCGAGTGGGTGGGGCCGTATGACGACCAGAAGCTTGGCTTCAACAAAGTCGCCAAATACTACTATTACCCGGCCTGGTGGGAAGGTGGTCCGCAGATTTCGACCTACGTCAATAAGGCAAAGTGGGCTGAACTGCCGAAAGAGTATCAGGCGATGATCGAGGCTGCCTGCGCCGAATGCGATACGGAAATGTGCGCTCGTTACGATGCCAAGAACCCCGCCGCGCTCAAGCAGCTGCTGGCGTCCGGCACCAAGGTTCTGCCGTTCCCGAAAGACGTCATGGAAGCCAGCTACAAGGCGGCCATGGAGTACTATGTGGAAGCCTCGGCCAAATACCCGGATTTCAAGAAGATCTACGACGACTACAAGAAATTCCTGGACGACCAGAATTTCTGGTTCCGCGTCGCTGAGAACGAGTACGCCAAGTTCATGTACAGCCGCAAGGGCTGACGCCTGCGCCAGCTAGTACGCGCGAAAGGCGGGGGCATGGCCCCCGCTTTTTTTGTGCTTCTTGCGCCCGGAGGTTCTGGCGGCCGAGTTGGTAGTTGCCCTAGCCGGAGGGGCGTTGAGGGATGATGATGGAACGACGTTCTTTTTTGCAGCAGACCGGGCTCGGTCTGGCGGGTGCCGCAGTCTGGCCGGCACTGGCCCAGGCTGCGCCGACGATCAAGTGGCGGATGGCGTCGAGCTATAGCAAGAACTTGGACACGATTTACGGCACGAGCGAGTTTCTGGTCAGGCGGCTGGCCGAAATGTCCGGCGGGAAGTTCCAGATCCAGTTGTATGCAGCGGGCGAGATCGTCCCGGCGACCGCTGTGCACGATGCGGTGAAGGAGGGGACGGTCGAGTCGGGTTTTACCAATTCGGCGTTCTATTTTGGCAAGGAACCGACTTACTGCCTCGACAGTGCGATTCCCTTCGGCATGACCGTGCGCCAGATGAAAGCCTGGTACCGGCATGGCAACGGGGGCCGGTTGATGGGCGAATTCCTTGCCCGGGCGAACATCGTGGCGATTCCGGCCGGCAATACCGGCGTGCAGATGGGCGGCTGGTACCGCAAGGAAATCAGGAGCGTTGCCGACCTTCAGGGAATGAAAATGCGCGTCGTCGGCATTGCTGGCGCGGTGCTCGCCAAGTTGGGGGTCATTCCGCAGTTGTTGCCCGGTAGCGACCTCTACCCGGCGTTGGAGAAGGGCGTGATCGATGCTGTCGAATGGGTCGGACCCTACGATGACCAGAAGCTCGGTTTCAGCAAAGTGGCGAGGTACTACTACTATCCGTCGTGGTGGGAAGGCAGTGCACAGATGTGTGTCTACGTGAATGCTGCCAAATGGGCTGAATTGCCGGGGGCGTACCAGGCGATGCTGATGGCTGCGTGTGCCGAGGCCGATGCGGAGATGGTGGCGCGCTACGACGCCAGGAATCCTGTGGCGCTCAGGCAGTTGCTCGCTGCCCGGGATAAGTCGGGTCAGCCAGCGGTCAAGATTCTGCCCTTTCCCAAGGACGTCATGGAAGCGAGCTATCAGGCGGCCATGGCGTACTACGCGGAAGCCTCGGCCAGGTATCCGGATTTCAAGGCGATTTACACCGACTACAAGAAATTCATGGATGAACAGAATTTCTGGTTTCGCGTTGCCGAGAACGAGTACGCCAAGTTCATGTTCAGCCGCAAGGGCTGAGCGCAGTACGCGATGGCAAACAAAAAAACGGGAGCATGGCCCCCGTTTTTTTGTTCCTGCCTCGCCCTTATTTTGCGGCTGATGGCAGTTCAAGTGTCGGCGGTTCCGACGGCTCGTCGTAGTGCGTGTCTGGAAGTTCCATCTGGATGGTGTTGAGGTCCACATCCACCGGCTTGTCGAGGCCGAAGGTGACCATTTCCGGGATGGCGATGACCAGCCCGACCATGATGATCTGGATACAGACGAAAGGTATCGCGCCCCAATAAATGTCGGAGGTCTTGACCGAAGCCGGTGCCACCGAGCGCAGGAAAAACAGCGCGAAGCCGAACGGCGGGTGCATGAACGAGGTCTGCATGTTGACCCCGAGCAGGACACCGAACCAGATCAGGTCGATGCCGAGCTTCTCTGCCACCGGGCCCAGCAGCGGGACGACGATGAACGCCAGTTCGAAAAAATCAAGGAAGAAGGCGAGCACGAAAACCAGGATGTTGACCACGACCAGGAAACCGATTTGCCCGCCCGGCAGGTTGACCAGCAGGTGCTCAACCCAGTGGTGACCATCGACCCCGTAGAACGTGAGCGAAAAAACGCGTGCTCCGATCAGGATGAACACCACGAAGGTGGTCAATTTGGCCGTGCTTTCCATGGCCTGGCGTAGCAGCTGCCAGCTGAGCCGTTTGCGCATCACGGCCATGATCAGTGCCCCGGATGCGCCCATTGCCCCGCCTTCGGTCGGCGTGGCGACGCCGAGGAAGATCGTGCCGAGCACCAGGAAGATTAGCAGCAGCGGTGGCAGCAGCGTGGTGAATACACGCAGTAGCAGCTTCATGCCATGCAGGGTGCGGGCTTCCGGCGGCAATGCCGGAACCCAGCTGGGGCGGATGAAGGATACGAGCAGCACGTAACCGACGTAGAGCCCGGTCAGAACCAGTCCGGGGACGAAGGCGCCGGCGTACATGTCGCCGACCGAGCGACCGAGCTGGTCAGATCGGAAGAGCACACGTCTGAACTCCAGTCACCTGAAGCTATC
>CAZHFS010000410.1:0-2932 GCA_964531885.1 uncultured Propionivibrio sp. | reverse complement strand
GTGGTGATGAAGGTGTAGATGCGGCAGCCGAGATCCTGCAGGTCGACGAGCAGCACGTCGAAGGTGTCCATCATCGCCGCGCTTGGGCGGCGGACGTCGCCGTAGAGACTGAAGACCGGAATGCCCAGCACCGGATCGAGGAAATCGGCTGACTCGACCATGTTGTCCTGTTTGTCGCCGCGCAGTCCATGCTGAGGCCCGAAGGCAGCGGTCAGATGCAGATCAGGGCAGCGGGCCAGGGCGTCAAGGGCATGTGTCAGATCGGCGCAAACCGTTGCCGGATGAGCGAGAAGCGCTAGCCGTTTGCCTACCAGCGGAGCTCTCAGGATGGGGTCGGCAAGTAGGCGGTCGAGGCCAAAAGCGATGGGCATGGGGTGGTCCGTTGAGGAAGAACATCAGCAATGGTTTACTGCTTGCGCGGGCAGGCAGGATGAGGCGGGATTGTACCCGCAGGCCAATTAATCGAGTCGCAGGATGAAGCTTTCGCGGCGATGAAAGTCTGGGCGCTCTCCTGCATGGTGGAGGGACCAGTAGCTGTGGCATCCATCGCAGATATCGGTCGCCTCGACGACAGCCGAAAGGCCGATTTCATAGCCGCCGACACTGGGCGGCAGACATTGCGGGGCCAGAAAGGCATCCACTTCAAGTCGACCCTCGGTTTTGCGCATCTCGATGCGAGGGGGTGGCGGCATGTCAAGTGCAGTCGGCAAGCGATAGTCGGAGAATTCATACACAGCCCAGTCCCCCGAGGGGGCGAAATTGTATTCGCGGTACGCAGCCTTGCCCGTGTCGGCAATGAAAGCCTCAAAACAAGTCTGTTCCCACAACCGGTCGGTTTGAGCGGGATCCGGGCTCGGTTCGGCAATGCGCACTCGGGCAATGTCCCCCTGGAGTAGGTAGGCAAGCCAGAGTCCGCCGTCTGCGGTGCGGCGTGCACTGGCCGTCAGGGAGCGTACGGCAGCAGCGTTGCAGGCCGGATGGCAGAGCAACGATAGGTGGGGTGTGGGTGTCATCCGCGCATTGTAATCAAGCGAGTTGCTATTCGCTAAACAAGACGATCTGGCGGAAATTACGGGTTTACAAAGCAAGGGGTGTTAGCCAAAGTCATAAATCCAAGGAAGTCTCGGGCAAAGGCCCCCTGTCGGGCGCGAGGCAAGCTGCTCATGGCAGTTTTTCGGCGTTTTCCGCAACCGTTTTGTACAGAGGTTGGCCATGCAAAATACACCGATGGCTGAAATTGCTCATGATCCGGCACTGCCAGCAGTCGACTTGCGCGAAGTCGTCTTTGCTTTGTCTGATGCGCTTGATCTGGTGGGGATATCCGATGTGGCGCACGGTAAGCGGGTGGCAGTCATGGCCGAGAAATGCGCCAGGCTCCTGGGGTACGGCGAGAGCGATGCGATGTTCGTCTTTGAACTCGGCATGTTGCACGATATCGGCGTTTCTTCCTCCTGGGTGCATCAGCAGTTGGTTACCGAATTCGATTGGGAGAACAGTCAGGAGCACTGTTTGATCGGCAGCCGGTTGCTGAAGCGATTTGCGCCTTTTGCCAGAATGTCCGAGCCGATCTTGTATCACCACACTCACTGGAAGACGCTGGCCGCGATGCGCGAAGTGGCGCCGGAGATGGCAGAACTGGCGAATCTGATCTTCCTGGTGGATCGGGTAGATGCGCTGGCCGCGGCTTTTTATTCGGGTAGCAGCATCCTGAGGCACAACCAGACCTTGCGGGCGCACATCGCCGACTTGTCAGGCAGCTATTTCTCACCTCGCCTGGTGGAGGTGTTCATGGCGGCCTCGCAGTCGGATGCGTTCTGGCTGAGTCTGGAACCGCGCGGTATTCAGATCATCCTGCAAACGAAGCTGCTTCGTGGCCAGCAGACCCGGCTGAGCCTGAACGAGTTAAGGCATCTCAGCGGCCTGTTCGCACGCATCGTGGATGCCAAGAGCGCTTATACCGCGAACCACTCCGTTGGCGTGGCGCGGATTGCCAGGGTCATTGGGCGGCGCATGGGGCTCGATCCGGTGACCTGTTCGCTGCTCATGATCGCAGCCTTGCTACACGATTTGGGGAAGCTGCGCATTCCCGATGAGATTCTCGAGAAAGATGGTCCGCTCGATGATCAGGAAGTCAGCGTGATGCAAACGCACAGCTTCGAAACGTATCAGATCCTTGGGCGGATCCAGGGCCTAGAACAAATTGCCCAGTGGGCTGCGTATCACCATGAAGCCCCGGGTGGTCGCGGGTATCCCTTCAAAATCGAAGCGGAAAAATTGCCGCTACCTGCACGCATCCTGCGGGTTGCCGACATCTTTCAGGCCATGGTGCAGGATCGTCCTTATCGCGTAGGTTTGTCAGAGCGGGCGGTGCGTTCTTACCTCGATAAGCTCGTAGTATGCGGTCTGGTGGATGGCGAAGTGGTCAAAGTGCTGGAAAGCAATATCGATCTGGTCTGGCGGGCAGCAGGGGTGCGTCGCGACCGGATTCTTGAGCGTGTGGCTTAATGCGGGCCGACAGCTATGCGGATGCTTGATAAACCACACGGCGACCTGAGTCGCCGTGTTTGCCCTGTCAGCGCAAAGTGCGCTGCGTGAGTTGGGGAGGATCAGGCGAGCGCCTTGAGTGCCGCGTCGTAGTCCGGTTCGTTCTTGATTTCGCCAACGAGTTCGCTGTGCAGAACGACGTTGTTTTCGTCAAGGACAACGACCGCACGTGCCGCCACCCCGGCCAGCGGGCCACTGCTGATCGCAACGCCATAATCCTGCAGGAACTGTGCGCCGCGCATGGTCGACAGGGTGACGACGTTGTCGAGGTTTTCAGCACCACAGAAGCGCTTCTGGGCGAAAGGCAAATCGGCCGAGATGCACAGCACAACGGTGTTGGCCAGGCTGCCAGCGCTCTGGTTGAAGCGGCGTACGGAGAGCGCGCAAG
>CAZHFS010000409.1:0-2932 GCA_964531885.1 uncultured Propionivibrio sp. | reverse complement strand
CGGGTTGTTGAACGAGAAGATGCGCGGCTCGAGCTCCTGCAGGGCATAGGAACACACCGGGCAGGCGAACTTGGCCGAGAAAAGGTGCTCCTGACCGCTGTCCATTTCGAGCGCGATGGCCCTGCCGTCGGCGTGACGCAGCGCCGTTTCAAACGATTCGGCCAGGCGCTGGCGCATGTCGTCGCGCACCTTGAGGCGGTCGACGACGACGTCGACCGTATGTTTCTGGGTTTTGGCGAGTTTAGGCAGGGCGTCGATCTCGTGGATCTGGCCGTCGATGCGCAGGCGGGCAAAGCCCTGGGCACGCAGCTCGGCGAACAGTTCGAGCTGTTCGCCCTTGCGGTTGGCAACGACTGGGGCCAGGATCATCAGCTTGCTGTCCGGCGGCAGGGCGAGGACGTGGTCGACCATCTGCGACACGGTCTGCGCGGCCAGCGGGAGCCCGTGCTCGGGGCAGTAGGGCGTGCCGGCGCGGGCAAAGAGCAGACGCAGGTAATCATGGATCTCGGTGACCGTGCCGACCGTCGAGCGCGGGTTGTGGCTGGTTGCCTTCTGTTCGATGGAGATGGCTGGTGACAAGCCCTCGATCAGGTCGACGTCGGGCTTGTCCATCATCTGCAGGAATTGCCGGGCGTAGGATGAGAGCGACTCGACGTAGCGCCGCTGTCCTTCGGCGTAGAGCGTGTCGAAGGCGAGCGAAGACTTGCCCGAGCCCGAGAGACCGGTGATCACGATCAGGCGGTTGCGTGGCAGATCGAGGTTGATGTTCTTCAGGTTGTGCGTGCGTGCGCCGCGTATCCTGATGTGTTGGAGTCCGTCCATGGGGAGCCTTGCCGGTGGGGTGAAGCAAACCTGCTAATATACGCAATTCCGACCGTCCGGACCAAGGCGGGTTCCCGTTTTTTGTCACCCTCCAGACCATGCTTTCTCCGACCCGCGATCCGATGACGCCTGCCGAACGCCGTGGGGGCGCCGCACTGGCCAGCGTTTTTGCGCTGCGCATGCTAGGGCTTTTCCTCATTCTCCCGGTATTTGCCGTGTATGCCCGTGAACTCCCTTCAGGGCAGGATACGTTGCTGATCGGGATTGCGCTCGGCGCGTACGGATTGACCCAGGCACTCCTGCAAATTGCCTACGGGGCGGCATCGGATCGTTATGGGCGCAAACCGGTCATCATCGTCGGGTTGCTCATCTTTGCCGCGGGTAGCTTCATTGCCGCATTCGCCAGCGATTTGCCCGGGATCATCCTTGGTCGTGCCTTACAGGGCGCGGGGGCAATCTCGGCGGCGGTCACCGCTTTGGCGGCCGATCTCACCCGGGAGCAGCACCTGACCAAAGTGATGGCCATGATCGGCTCGTCGATCGGTCTGGTCTTTGCCTTGTCGATGGTTGCTTCGCCCTTGCTTTTTGATAGCGTCGGCATGTCCGGCATGTTCCTGCTCACGGGGGGGCTGTCGCTGCTTGCCATCGGCGTGGTGTGGCGCGTCGTTCCAGCTGCTCCCGTCGTTCCGCGCCAGCCGGGCTGGCCAGGGTTTCGCGATGTGCTCATGCAGCCACAATTGCAGCGCATGAACCTTGGCGTTTTCATCCTGCACCTCGTGCAGACCGCGATGTGGGTGCTGCTGCCAGCGGCATTGGTCGAGCGAGGCGGGCTGGCGGTCGGGGATCATTGGCAGGTGTATTTGCCGGCGGTTTTGCTCTCTTTCGTGTTCATGGTGCCGGCGATCATTGCCGCCGAACGCAAGGGTGCGATGAAACGCGTTTTCCTTTCTGCCATCGTGATCCTCGGCGTTGTTCAGATCGGATTCGGCTTTTTTTCCGGCGGTCTCTATAGCCAGTTTTTCTGGCTGCTGGTTTTTTTCGTGGCCTTCAATATCCTCGAGGCGACACAGCCGTCCCTGATCGCCCGCCTCGCTGCGCCACAGGCCAAGGGGGCCGCGCTCGGGGTGTATAACACGACGCAGTCGCTTGGGCTGTTTCTGGGTGGCTCTTTGGGCGGCGCCCTGGCGGCTTTTGCCGGAACGCAGGCGGTATGGGTTTGCGGTGCAGCACTCTGTGTTGTTTGGCTGCTGGTGGCCACCGGGCTTGTTGTTCCGCAAAAGCGTGGCGACGTCCCTCCGGTCTGAGGCGTTTCTCTCTTATAATTCGCGTTTAATGGTCGGCCGACGGTCGGCTTCACCACACCCATCATGGAGGCAAAATGGCTTCGGTCAACAAAGTAATCCTCGTCGGCAATCTGGGGGCCGACCCGGAAGTCCGCTATATGTCCAACGGCGAGGCGGTCGCCAACGTCCGCCTGGCGACCACGGAGTCGTGGAAAGACAAGAACAGCGGAGAAAAGCGTGAGGTGACCGAGTGGCATCGCGTTGTTTTCTACCGCAAGCTTGCTGAAATTGTCGGTCAGTACCTCAAGAAAGGCTCGTCGGTCTATATCGAAGGCCGCATCCGTACCCGCAAATGGCAGGACAAGGACGGCCAGGAGCGCTACACCACGGAAATTGAAGCAACCGAAATGCAGATGCTCGGCGGCCGTCAGAGTGCCGGGTCCTCCGGTGGCGAAGCGGAATACGGCGGCAGCATGCCGTCTTCGGGCGGTGGGTCGCGTCCGGCACCGGCCAAGAAGTCGCCGAGCTTCGATACCATGGACGATGACATTCCGTTTTGAGGTTTACCCGGGATGATCAGCGCGCCTCCCGATTCTGACCCGATCAAGGGTTGAACGAGAGAGATCGCTGAGAAGTTAAAAAAACCGCCGGCATGCGAAAGCAGCCGGCGGTTTTCTTTTGGGCTATCAGAGGGCAGTCATCCGGCAGTCTTCCAATTCCCTGCTAAGTTAAATGGCTTGTTCGGCACAGAGACTGCCAGGTTTCTCCCTGTGCCGGTCATTTCACGGTATACCCACGTCCTTCCAGGCAGGCTGCCCGGGCTTTTC
>CAZHFS010000408.1:0-2944 GCA_964531885.1 uncultured Propionivibrio sp. | reverse complement strand
TTCCAGTAGCCGTCGAATTTCTTGCCCTTGACGTAGTCGGTCTGCTTCCACTCGGTGAACACGAAGGGGCCGGTGCCGACCGGGTTGAAGGCGATGTCCTTGCCGTACTTCTGCAGCGCGGCGGGGGAGATCATGGCCGCTGAGGAGTGGGCCAGCGAATTGATGAACGGGCCGAAGGGTTCCTTGAGCGTGATGCGCACGCTGTACGGGCCGGTGGCCTCGACTTTGGCGATGCGGTTGAACTGGTTGAAGCGGGCGAGCTTGTTCTCGGGGTTCATCACCCGCTCGAGGTTGATCTTTACCGCTTCGGCGTTGAACGCGGTGCCGTCGTGGAACTTGACGCCTTCGCGCAGCTTGAAGGTGTAGGTGAGGCCGTCCTTGGACGAGGTGTAGCTTTCGGCGAGGACGTTCTGCACCTTGAGGTCCTTGTCGAACTCGAACAGGCCCTGGTAGAAGGACTTGGTCACCGCGGTGGTCAGCGTGGTGTTGGTGTTGTACGGATCGAGCGAGTCCGGCTGGTTGCTCAGGGCGATGACGACGTCCTTGCCGGCGGCGAGCGCAGCGCCGGCGCTAAAAGCGCAGAGCGCGGCGAGGCTGGCGGCGATGAACTTCGGACGCAAGGGGGTGCAGGTTTTATGCATGGTTGTTACTCCTTGGCGTGGTGGTCAGGTTGAGAAACGGGTTCAAAAAGCGTTTGAAACACGGTGGCGGGCGACGAAATGTCCGGCACCGACCGCCACCAGCGGCGGGACCTCAGGCTCGTCGCCGACGGCCCGGATCGGGCTGGGAATTTCGTCGTTCATCAGTTGCCGTTCACGGCGCCGCGTCGGGTCGGCAATTGGTACCGCGGCCATCAGCTTGCGCGTGTAGGGGTGCTGCGGATTTTCGAAAATCGCCTGGCGCGGGCCGATCTCGACGATCTGGCCAAGGTACATCACCGCGACGCGGTGGCTGACGCGCTCGACGACGGCCATGTCGTGCGAGATGAACAGGAAGGCGATGCCGAGTTCGCGCTGCAGGTCGAGCAGGAGGTTGACGATCTGGGCCTGGATCGAGACGTCGAGGGCCGAGACCGATTCGTCGGCGATCACTACCTTGGGATTGAGGGCCAGGGCGCGGGCGATGGCGATACGCTGGCGCTGCCCGCCGGAAAATTCGTGCGGGTAGCGTTGGGCGAAGTCGCGCGGCAGGCCGACCTTCTCGAGCAGCCAATTGACCCGTTCCTCGGCCTCGCGGCCCTTGGCAACGCCGTGGATCAGCAGCGGCTCCATGATCGAGAAGCCGACCGTCAGGCGCGGGTCGAGCGAGGCGAAGGGATCCTGGAAAATGAACTGGATGTTGCGGCGCAGGGCTTGCAGTTCGGGGCCCGAAATGTCGCGGATGTTCTGGCCGGCGAACTCGATGGCGCCGCTCTGGCTGTCGACGAGGCGCAGGAGCGAGCGGCCGGTGGTCGATTTGCCACAACCCGATTCGCCTACCAGGGCCAGTGTCTCGCCGGGATAGAGGTCGAAACTGACTTTCTCGACGGCATGCACGCGACGTTGAACGCGACTGAAGAAACCGCCGCGGATATCGAAGCGGGTGACCAGATCCTTGACGCGCAGGATCGGCGTTTCGGGACGCACGGTATCCTGTGGCTGGGCGATCTCAGGCGCCGCGTCAGGTGCGTCGACGCGCAGCAGGTCGAACTTGCGCGGCAGCGGGCTGCCATGCATCGAGCCGAGTTTGGGCACGGCAGCGAGCAGGGCGCGGGTATAGGGGTGCTGTGGGCGGGCAAAGATCTCGGTGGCGGGGCCGGTTTCGACGCCTTCACCGCGGTACATGACCTGCACGCGGTCGGCGATTTCGGCGACCACGCCCATGTCGTGCGTGATGAAAATGACGCCCATCTGCATTTCGTGCTGCAGTGCGCGGATGAGCGCCAGGATTTGCGCCTGGATGGTCACGTCGAGGGCGGTGGTCGGTTCGTCGGCAATCAGGAGCGAGGGTTTGCAGGACAATGCCATGGCGATCATCACCCGCTGGCGCATGCCGCCCGAGAGCTGGTGCGGGTAGCGCTCGAGGACGTTACGCGCTTCGGGGATGCGTACCAGATCGAGCATGCGCAGGGCTTCGGCACTGGCTGCTGCGCGATCCATGCCCTGGTGTTCGCGGATCGATTCGGCGATCTGCTCGCCGGCGGTGAACACCGGGTTGAGCGAGGTCATCGGCTCCTGGAAGATCATCGCAATGTCCGCACCACGGATACTGCGCATCGTCGCGTCGTCGGCGCGGGCGAGATCGAGGACACGACCGTCGCGGCGGCGGAAAGCGAGGCGTCCGCCGATGATGCGCCCGCCGCCGTGTTCGACGAGGCGCATCGCCGCGAGCGAGGTGACCGACTTGCCCGATCCGGATTCCCCGACGATGGCCAGCGTTTCACCGCGGGCAACATGGAATGACAGGTTTTTAACTGCGTCGACGGTTCGCTCCGAGGTCTGGAAACGGACCGATAGGTCATCGACGGCGATGACCTGGTTGTCGGGAAGAATCAGGGGGGAGGACGGTTGCGACATGGTGATCGGTTCGGAGACAGTCTGAATGAGTGGAGGGAAGCGCCGGCTCAGCGATAAATGGCGGTGTGCGGCGTTTCGCCCACGCGGGCGTGGCCGCGGTACATGCCTTCGCTGTTGAAGGGCAGGCAGACGTTGCCCTGGCGGTCAATGGCGATCAGCCCGCCGCTGCCGCCAATGGGGGTCAGCCCTTCAAATACCGCCGCGTGGGCGGCTTCGTGCAGCGACTGGCCGGCGTAGGCCATGCGGGCACAGACGTCGTAGGCGGTCGCGGCGCGGATGAACATCTCGCCGCTGCCGGTGCAGGAAATGGCGGCATAGCGGTCGTCGGCGTAGGTGCCGGCACCGATCAGCGGCGAGTCGCCGACCCGGCCGGGCAGCTTGTTGGTCAT
>CAZHFS010000407.1:0-2945 GCA_964531885.1 uncultured Propionivibrio sp. | reverse complement strand
GCTGGGAAGAACATCTGAAGGCCAAAGAGTTGTTGGGGGAAGAGCCGGAAACCAAGACCACCTTTTTGATTGATGAGGTGGAGTCACATCTTCATCCCAGGTGGCAGCGGACGGTGATTCCGGCGCTGATGCATGTCATGGCTAAGCTAACCACTTCGGCAGAGGTCCAGCTCATTGCTGTCACGCATTCGCCGTTGGTGATGGCATCAGTCGAACCACAGTTTGACGATCAAAAAGATGCTTGGTGGGATCTGGACCTGGTTCATTCTTCGGGCGGCGAGCCTTCTGTGAAGTTCACCAAACGCCAATTTGTGCGCCTGGGAGAAGTCTCACGATGGTTGATGAGTGACGCTTTTGACATGGGTAGCGCCAGGTCACTTGAAGCAGAAGAGGTATTGCAGCAAGCAGCAAAGATTCTTTCGGAAGAGATCATCGATGCCGATCAGGCGAAAGCGCTTGACGCTAAGCTGCGCACACTGCTGGGCGACACAGATCCATTTTGGATTCGCTGGCGCTATGTCGGCGAAAAACAGGGGTGGCTGGAATGATCCCTGTTGCTGCTCAGCACGAACCGGCTGATTTTGACGCCAAGGTACGTAAAAAGGGCTTGGCGCATCTCGCAAAAAAAGGATTCGCACTGAATCAACCCTTGCCGCCCAAGGCAGATATTGAGCCCTATTGGCGCGAATGCTTGACCGAATTGCACCAAGCGTATGGCGGCATTTGCGCATACATCGGTGTCTTTTTTGAGCGCGTTATGGGCGGTGGTAGCGTCGATCACTTCATCGCAAAATCCACGGATGCGGGATTGGCCTATGAGTGGAGCAACTATCGATTGGCGTGCTCAACCATGAACAGTCGAAAGCGCGAATACAGTGACGTACTGGACCCGTTCTTGCTCGCGCCTGATTTGTTTCGGTTGCAGCTTTCTACTGGGCACATTTATCCGAATCCACACTTAGCCGCACAGCCGATGCGTATTGTCGAAGAGACAATAGAGCGACTGGGGCTTGACGATCCGCAATGCCGTGAACTGCGGGCACGCTGGTATCAAGACTATCTCGAGCACGGATTGCCCGCCGACTACCTAAAACAAAAATCGCCGTTCGTTTGGTACGAAGCGAATCGTCAGGGGCTGCTATGAGAATCATTGAGTGCTTGATAAAGACCCTGCGCGACTCGGCGATCTTCAACCCTGAAGTCCAAGTTGCGCCATCGTGCATCTTGTGGCCCGACAAGGACCGTCAGTGGGAGGCAGTGATCCCTCGCCTGCAGAGCGAGCTGGCGGAACTGCTGGTGCTGGGCGACTACGCGCCCGAGAGCCGCACGGGACCGGCCATCTGGCTGCGCTGCGTGATTGCGGGCAAGGCGCCCGATGTCACTTTGCCAGCCGACCGCGTGCCGGTGTTTTACCTGCCCGGCGTGAGCCGCCAGGATCTGCGGGCGATCGAAGATTGCCCGGACCTCTTGAAGCCCTTGGCCGAGCTGCAGTACCGGGGCGTGATCTGGTCGCAGGCGAACGCCAAGGACTGGACCATCATGGCCTTCCTGAAGTCCGACCAAGGCGGCATGGGTCTGGACGTGGCCCAGGACAACGACGCCAAGAACGCCATGCAACTGGCTCTGTACCGGCTGCTGGATGAAGAACTGGAGCTGTTGAAGGGTAAGCGGCTGGACAAAGACTACTTCAACACCCTGCTGACTGGCGGCGACCCGGTGCGCGACCTGCTGCAGTGGCTGGACCTGGGCGACGCGTTCCAGACCACGCGCGGCGCCAACGAGTGGAAGGCCTTTGTCGAGGTCTGCAAGTCACAGCTGGCGTTCAACCCCCAGGCCGACGGCGTTCTGGCGGGTGCCAGCAAGCTGGCGACACGCGAGGGGCCTTGGCATTCGGTGTGGGAACGCTACAGCGAAGCGCCAAAGCGTTACCCCAACATCCCGAGTCGAATCCGCCAGTGCAAACCACCGATTTTTGATCTCTTCGTCACGACTGAGTCTGCTGGTGGCTGGCCACAATGGAACGAGGAACAGGAACAAGCGCTCCAGCGTGACTTGCTCGCCTTAAGCCATATGCCGGCGCACGAAGCGAGGAAACGGGTGCTGGAATTGGAGAAGACCCATTCGCCGCGCCGTGAGCTGGTGTGGGCTGAGTTGGGTGAATCGCCGCTGGCGCTGGCCGCCAAGCACCTAGCATTGGTTGCGGAAGTAACCAAGACGGCGTTGGCGGCCGGCTCAGTTGCGGACTTGCAGGCCGGTTATGCCACGCAGGGCTGGCGCGCCGACGATGCGATTCTGTCGGCGCTAGCGTGCGCAGACAAAGTGGCGGATGTTGATGCGGTGACGGCTGCAGTGCGGGCGATCTATCTGCCCTGGCTGGAGGAGTCAGCACGCTACTTGCAGAAACTGGTCGATGGGTCGAGCTACCCCGGAGGGACGATCGCCAGTGCCAAGGCCTTCGCCACCGCAAAGGGTGAGTGTGTGCTTTTCGTGGATGGCCTGCGCTTTGACGCGGCCCGCCGTCTCTCGGCGACCCTGGAGGCGCGCGGCTGCCTGGTGGCGGAGAACATCGGCTGGACGGCATTGCCCAGCGTGACCGCGACAGGCAAAGCAGCTGCTTCGCCAGTAAGGACCAAGATCAGCGGCACCGACGACTGCGACGACTTTGAGCCTTGCGTCGCCGCCACTGGCCAGTGGCTCAAGGGCGGCTACCACTTGAAGAAGCTGCTGAACGATAACCACTGGAAAGTGCTAGACCGCACTGAGAATGGTGACGGCCAGGGTAACGCGTGGTGCGAATTTGGCGACATCGACAACGAGGGACATGCGCGAGGCTGGAAACTTGCCAAGCACATAGACGCGCTTCTCGCAGAAATTGCAGAACGCATCGCCACCTTGTTGGCTGCAGGCTGGAACAGCGTTAGGGTGGTGACTGACCACGGCTGGCT
>CAZHFS010000406.1:0-2945 GCA_964531885.1 uncultured Propionivibrio sp. | reverse complement strand
TCCTGCTCGGCCTGCATTCGACGCTGTTCGGGCCGGTCAAGTACGCCATCCTGCCCCAGCACTTGCGCGAGGACGAACTCGTCGGCGGCAACGCGCTGATCGAGAGCGGTACCTTCGTTGCCATTCTGCTCGGTACCTTGGCCGGTGGGCTGCTTGCCGGCGCCGGAGGGCACCCGGCCTGGGCCGCCTTTGCCGGCTTGGTTGTGGCGGCGGCGGGTTTCCTCTCCAGCCTGGGCGTGCCGAGTGCACCGGCTCCCGCGCCCGGATTGAAGGTCAATCTCAACCCCTTGTCCGAAACCTGGCGCAACATCGGCCTGGCGCGCCGCGAGCGCAGCGTGTTTCTCTCGATTCTCGGCATTTCGTGGTTCTGGCTGTACGGGGCGATGTTTCTTGCCCAGTTCCCGGTCTATGCCAAGAACGTTCTGGGCGGCGGCGAGAGCGCGGTGACTCTGCTGCTTGCCGTGTTTACGGTCGGTATCGGCGTCGGATCGATGCTCTGCGAGCGGCTGTCGGGCGGGCACATTGAACTGGGCCTCGTGCCCTTCGGCTCGATCGGGCTGACCCTGTTCGGCTTCGATCTCTTGTTTGCTTCGCCCACGGTCCTGCCCGCGGCGGCACCGCTCCCGCTCGGCGAGCTCCTGGCTTCGCCGGGAACCTGGCGGGTGCTGGCCGATCTCCTGGGGCTGGGCGTGTTCGGCGGCTTCTTCATCGTGCCGCTCTATGTGCTGATCCAGGTGCGCGGCGCGGCCGAGGAGCGGGCGCGGATCATCGCCGCCAACAACATCATGAATGCGCTGTTCATGGTCGCCGGGGCGGGCGGCGCGGCGGCACTGCTGGCCGCCGGATTGTCGATGCCGACCCTGTTTGCGGTGGCCGCGGTGCTCAATGCGCTGGTGGCAATCTACATCTACCGCCTGTTGCCCGAGTTTTTGCTGCGCTTCGTCGCCTGGTTGCTGGTGCATAGCGTCTATCGCCTGGAAACGCGCGGCGTGGAGCACATCCCCGCCGACGGGCCGGCGGTGCTGGTGTGCAATCACGTCAGCTTCGTTGATCCAATCGTCATTGCCGCAGCGTGCCGGCGGCCGATCCGCTTCGTAATGGATCACCGCATTCACCGCACGCCGGTGATCGGCTTCATCTTCCGCCACATGCGCACCATTCCCATCGCCCCGGCGAGCGAGGACGCGGCGCTCAAGGAGGCGGCGTTTGCCGATGTGGCGCAGGCGCTGGCCGACGGCGATCTAGTGTGCATCTTCCCGGAGGGGCGGATCACCGATACCGGCGAACTGTATCCCTTCCGTAACGGTATTGCGCGCATTCTAGGCGATACCCCAGTGCCGGTCGTGCCGATGGCGCTCTCCGGCCTGTGGGGCAGCTTCTTTAGTCGCAAGGGCGGGCGGGCAATGCGTAATCCCCGGCATCTGCGACCCTTTGCCCGGGTCGATCTGACGGTGGCGCCGGCGGTTGCGCCGGCGGCGGCGACGCCAGAGGCCTTGCAGCGGGAAGTGTTGTCGCTGCGCGGCGAGCGGCGTTGACCGGCTGGCGGCGGCGCAGGGCGTGAGACGCCCAAAAGCGGCGTAAAATGCCGTCCATGCAAACCCGATACGATTGGGCGGCGTTGCGTGCGCGCATCGACCGCTATGAAAAACTGATGCGGCTCGACAAACCGATCGGCATCCTGCTTCTTTTGTGGCCGACCTTGTGGGCGGTCTGGTTGTCCGGGCGCGGGGAGCCAAACTGGCTCGTGGCCTGGATCTTTACGCTCGGCACGGTGCTGATGCGTTCAGCCGGCTGCGTGATCAACGATTATGCCGACCGCAAATTCGACCCGCACGTCGAGCGCACCAAGCAGCGCCCGTTGGCGGCGGGGACGGTGTCCGGCCGGGAGGCGCTGGGCCTCTTCGGTTTTCTGGTTTTCCTTTCCTTCCTGCTCATTCTTCCGTTCCGCAGCTGGTACATCGTCGGACTGTCGGCGGTAGCGCTTTTTCTCGCTGCGAGTTATCCCTACACCAAACGGTTTTTTGCCGTGCCACAGGCCTACCTCGGTGTGGCGTTCGGCTTTGGCATGCCGATGGCGTATGCGGTGCAGCAGGGCAGCATTCCGGCCGAGGCGTGGTGGCTGTTACTGGCCAATGTGTTTTGGGCGATCGCTTACGATACCGAATACGCGATGGTCGACCGTGCGGACGACCTCAAGATCGGCATCAAGACCTCGGCGATTACCTTCGGTCGTTTTGATGTCGCGGCGGTCATGCTTTGCTACGCTGCCGCCCTCGGCCTGATCGCCTGGGTCGGCTACAGTGCTGGCTTGGGCGCGGTGTTCTTTGTCGCGATCGGGGTGTCCATCGGCTTGGCCGGTTACCACTTCACCCTGATCCGCCAGCGCGAACCGGCCCGCTGTTTCAAGGCTTTCCTGCACAACAACTGGATCGGGGCCAGCATCTTCGCTGGCATCGTCCTCGATTATCTGCTTCGTACCCTACAGGGCTAACAATGAAATACCACGACCTGCGCGACTTCATCGCGCAACTTGAACGCATGGGCGAACTCAAGCGCGTGTCCGCCGAAATCGATCCGCGCTTCGAGATGACCGAAATCTGTGACCGCGTGCTGCGTGCCGGTGGTCCGGCGATCCTGTTTGAAAAGCCCAAGGGCAGCGCCATCCCGGTGCTCGCCAACCTGTTCGGCACGCCACGCCGCGTGGCCCTGGGGATGGGCGAGGAGTCGGTGCAGGCTTTGCGCGAAGTTGGCAAACTGCTGGCCTACCTCAAGGAACCCGAACCGCCCAAGGGATTGAAAGATGCCTGGGACAAACTGCCGGTGTTGAAGCAGGTACTCAACATGTCGCCCAAGGTGGTTTCGTCGGCGCCGTGCCAGGAAGTGGTGTGGGAGGGAGCGGACGTTGACCTCGCGCGCCTGCCGATCCAGCACTGCTGGCCGGGCGA
>CAZHFS010000405.1:0-2946 GCA_964531885.1 uncultured Propionivibrio sp. | reverse complement strand
CATCGTCGTACTGGTCAAGCAAGAACAGCTTCACCAAGGCTGGCGAGAAGCGCGACACCCCGCGCAGTTGCCCGGCATCGACCGGATCGACAATGTGCAGCACGGACTCGGCCGGCACCCGCACCGTTTCGCCGGCCAGTCCCGGATCGGTGATATCGCCCGGGTGGCGGCGCAGGAAGTGGTAGGCGACGCGCCGACCGATGCGGTCGAACTCGATGCCCTGACGGATACGGTGCCCGTTCTCGAGCTGCTGGTTGTGATTCAACGGCAGCATCTCGGCCGGCAGCATCTGCAGTTGCAGCGGGACAGACAAGCCATCTTCGGGCCGGCGCGGGCGGATGCGGAAGAACACCTCGCCGGCGATGAACAGCTCGCGCGCCGCCCGGCGCTGCTGGCCATAGAAATCCGTCAGCCCCTCGGCATCCGACTCATCGGTCCAGCGCAGCCACAGGCGCTGCACCCGATCCTTGAGCACCGCATCGGCAATGCCCGACGAGGGCTTGATGCCGGTGCCCACTGCGTTACCGGCCCAGGACTCGACCGCATTGGCGGCGTAGCCGTTGTTGCGGATCAGGTAGCGGGCACGGGCAGTCATGTCGGCGCCTGCGGCCTGGATCAGGGTGTTGACGTGGGCACGGCTGGCGGCAAAGGTTTTGAGGCGTCGGGCAGACAAGCCGCCCTCGAAGCCTCCCACCATCGCGCCCACTCTTCGCCCAAGTTTCTGGCGCAGGTTCTTGAGCATCCCCATCACAACCCCTTCCCAGCATAGGTACGGATGCGACGGGCACGCGGGCGGCCTTCCGTCTTGGCGATCTCACGATCCAAGTCGCTCAGGGCCGACTGCAGTTCGGCGTCCGACTTGTAGGTCACCCACTTGTCGCCGGCCTTCACCGTGAGCACACCATTGAAGCGCGCGGCCTGCAGGGCTTCCCGCTGGGCCTTCAATTGTTCGAGGGTCATGGACAGCACTCCCGGCCAGCGGGAGGCTGGCGGTATCAGAGGTAGTTGGAAGAAATGGCCATACGGCGACGGCGCGGGCTCGCGGTCATCGGTGCCGTCACGAGCGTGGCATTGCTGGCTCGCTTGCGATTGGTCGGCACCGGCGGCAAGGCATCGGCCCGCTTGTTCAGGTTCAGGCCCATCGACAAGAGGCCGTGCAGTGCAGCGTAGGCGTACACCCGGCAGTCCAGTGCTTCGTTCCTGCGTCCATCGGGCTTCCACCAGAAGCGCTGCGGAAAGCCCTTCACATACCGCGTGCGGATGCGCTCGGCGGTGAGCTGCTCGAAATACTGCGCATCCCGATCCAGCGGGAAATGCATCGCGCCAGCACCGACATCAGACTTCTTGAGCCGGGCGTAAATCGCCTCCTTGGCCGCATCGACGCCGACGGTGAACAGATTGACCTTGCCCTTGTTCGCCTTGCTCGGGCGCTTGGGCCAGATCGGACGTTTGCCCGAGCCACCCTTGATCGCCCAGATGCGTTTGCGCTCCCGGCCTTTGCAGAAGGCATAGGCCGCCAAGGTGTGGTGACCGCCGGTGTCCAGACACGCCGCTTCGATGGTCAGGCCGCTGGCAAGCGTCTCGTGCTCAAAGCGACTGCCGAGATAGGCATCCAGTTGTGACCAGGTATCCGGCGCCGACGGATCGCCCCACAGCACCTTGTAATCCACCGACCAGGATTCCTCATCGCGGCCCCAGCCAACCACTTCCAGCTCCAGCCGGTCATCCTGCACGTCGATGCCGCAGGTGAGCAGTGCCACCTCGGCAGGAATCGCCGGACCATAGGCTTCGCGGCGTTCCATCAGGCCTTCGGCATCCAAGGTCTCCCCCTCCCGGTCTTCCCAGGTCTCGGCCAGTTTGGTGTTCACCCAGACCTTCAACCGGACCGGATCGTCCTTGGCAGCGTGGTGTTCTTGGGCGATCTCGCCCCAGGTGAGCCATGGCGAATACAGGCTCGACAGGTGGAAGCCCACCGTCTTGCCATCACCCTCAGCTTGTGATGTCCAGCGGCCATTGGCGAGCAGGGCTGGTTTGCGGTACTCGGGGTGAATGCCCTCGCACTGCGGGCAGTGCCAGGCCGCCTCGGCCATCTTGTCCTTGGGCCACTTGATGTCACGCCAGAGGATCTGGCTGTGCGCACCGCAGTGATCACAGGGCACTTCGAACACCCGCTGGTCACTTTCCAGATACGCCGCCTCAATGCGGGAAAAACCCTTCAGGGTCGGCGTCGAGCAAAGATAGACCTTGCGATTGACGAAGGTGGCGGCGCGCTGCACGGCGAGTGCCACTGGATCGCCTTCGCCATCGGCATCCCCCGGATAGCCGTCGACCTCGTCGAGGAACAGGTAGCGCACCGGCATCGAGCGCAAACCCACCGCCGAGTTGGCGCCGGTCATGATCAGCACGCCCCCAGGGAATTCCTTCATCAGCTGGGTGTTGCCCGAGTCGCGGGACCGTGGGTCCTTCACCCGGCTGGCCAGTTCGGGGCTGGCTTCGATCAGTGCATCCACCCGCTGCTTGGAGACCCGCTTGGCGCCTTCCACCGTGGGCTGCACCAGCAGCATCGGCCCCGGGGCGTGGTGGATGACGTAGCCCAGCCAGTTCAACCCCGCTTCGGTCTTGCCAATCTGCGCCCCAGCCATCAGCACCACGCGTTCCACGCGCGAGGTGGCCGACAGGGTTTCCATCACCGCCTTGAGATACGGCGTGCGACTGGTCGACCAGCGCCCGGGCTCGGCCGAAGCCACCGACGAGAGCATCCGGTGGCGGTTGGCCCAGTCATCGACGGTGAGGATCGGATCGGGCGCAAGGCCGCGTTTCCAGGACGATTCGACGAGGGATTCAACAGTGTCCAGCACTCGTCACCCCCGCTGAAAAATTGTTCAAAAAATAAGCAGAACCCGCTTGGCTTCTGGGGCGAACAGAGCGTGAATGGACCCATCGACA
>CAZHFS010000404.1:0-2959 GCA_964531885.1 uncultured Propionivibrio sp. | reverse complement strand
TCAGGGTTGTAGACCTGATCGCGATAGATGAACATGATGATATCCGCGTCCTGCTCGATGGCTCCGGATTCACGCAAGTCAGACATTACCGGACGCTTGTTCGGGCGCTGCTCGAGCGAGCGGTTAAGCTGCGAGAGGGCGATTACCGGGACATTCAGCTCCTTAGCCAGACCTTTCAATGAACGTGAGATTTCGGATATCTCGCTGGCCCGGTTCTCGCCGCCGCTTGGGTTGGCCGCGGTCATCAGCTGAAGGTAGTCGATGATGATCAGCCCCAGCTTGCCGCACTGGCGCGCCAGCCGGCGCGCCCGGGCACGCAGGTCGATCGGGTTCAAAGCCGGCTGCTCATCGATGTACAGCGGCGCCTCGTGCATCTTGCCGAGCGCGAACGACAGCCGCGACCACTCGTCATCATTGAGCCGACCGGTACGCACCCGGTGCGCATCGATCTTGCCGACCGAGGACAGCATACGCATGGCCAGCTGCGCGCCACCCATTTCCATCGAGAACACGGCCACCGGCAAACCGACCTCGATCGCCACATGCTCGCCCATATTCAGCGCAAACGAGGTTTTACCCATCGACGGACGACCGGCAACGATGATCAGATCGCCTGGCTGCAGGCCGGAGGTTCTTCCGTCGAGATCATGGTACCCAGTCGGCACCCCGGTAATGTCGGAGGGATTGTCACGGTCGTGCAATTCCTGAATGCGTTCGACCACCTGGGTAAGCAACGGATTGATGTGCTGAAAACCGGTCTGGCTGCGAAAGCCACTCTCGGCAATGGCAAACACCTTGGCCTCGGCCTCATCAAGCAGTTGTTTTGGGTCGCGGCCAAGCGGCGTGAGTGCATTACCGGCAATTTCATCGCCGGCAGTCACCAGCTTGCGCAGAATGGCTCGGTCGCGCACGATCTCGGCATAACGCCGGATGTTCGCCGCCGAGGGGGTATTTGCAGCCAGTTCGCCCAGGTAAGCGAGTCCGCCGGTATCGCCCGCCTCGCCTGCATGATCCAGGCTTTCAGCGACCGTGACCACATCAGCGGGTTTGCCGCGCTCCAGCAGGCGCCGGATCTGGCGAAAGATCCGGGTATGCTCGTCGCGGTAGAAATCCTCTTCACCGAGCAGGTCGGCGATCTTGTCGAAAGAAGCGTTGTCCAGCAACAAGCCGCCAAGCACAGATTGTTCCGCCTCCATCGAATGCGGCGGAATGCGCAACTGCGCGATCGCAGGATCATCAGACGCGGCAAAGGAGCCGCTCCCTGACGCCTTGGAAAATTTGGAATTGAACGGCTTGGCCATTGACATCACCGGTCGATGCAAAGCACGCCGGCGCCACGCAAAAAAAAGGAGTGTACCGCAGCTCGCAGCCAATCGCACGACGGCTGCATGCAAACCTCACTCACTTCGGAAACAAAAAGCCCTGCACGGGAATCCGGCAGGGCTTTTCAATGAATCGCGGCAGGCGCGATGCGTCTGACTTACTGCTCGCCGACGATCTGGACCTTGACCTGAGCAAGAACGTCGGTATGCAGCGAGACTTCCAGCGTCGACTCGCCGATCATCTTGAGGGGGCCTGCGGGCATGCGCACAGCCGACTTCTCGATGTCGAAACCGAGCTTCGCCAGACCTTCAGCGATGTCGTAGTTCGTGACCGAACCAAACAGACGGCCGTCGACACCCGCCTTGCGGGCGATGGTGACGAGAACGCCCTCGAGTTTCTCGGCAAGCGCCTTGGCGGCGTCGAATTTATCGGCAGCAGCTTTCTCGAGTTCGGCACGCTTGGCTTCAAACTCCTTCAACGCAACCGGCGTGGCACGCTTGGCCTTGCCTTGCGGGATCAGGAAATTACGCGCATAGCCGTCCTTGACCTTGACGAGATCGCCCAGGTTGCCGAGGTTGACGACCTTTTCCAGCAGAATGATTTGCATCGTCTTTACTCCAGCTTATTGATGGTTGTCGGTGTAGGGCATCAGCGCCAGGAAACGCGCACGCTTGATGGCCACCGACAGCATGCGCTGGTAGCCGGCCTTGGTACCGGTCAGGCGAGCCGGCATGATCTTGGCGTTTTCGGCGATGTACTCCTTGAACAGATCGACATCCTTGTAATCGATCTCTTCCATCTTCTCAGCCGAGAAGCGGCAGAACTTGCGACGCTTGAACATGCCACCGCCGCGCTTTTTGACGTTCTTGTCGTCTTTCTTTTTGAAGAACCTAGCCATTTTGCTTTCCTTCAGTAAATTCTATCGTGTTGATGTGCAGTCTCAGCTGTTTGCTGCGCTGGCTTCGCTGTGCCAAAAAACCGGTCACTTTGACTTCGATTCCTGGCGTCGCTGCCTGCAGCCATTTCGCGTTATCTCCGAGAGCCACGGCCGGTAGTTCACACTCGACCAGCCTGGGATGACCTGCCTCGATCTGTTCCGAACGGTGCCCAATCACACATTCCGTCACCGGCACGCCGGCAGGGGTGTAGCGCAGGGCCTTGCGCTCAGTCAGTATGCCGGCAAGCTCGACGCGATTCAGCTGAACCTCGACTTAGTTCGCAGCCTGCTCGGCAGCCGGGGCTGCAGCGGATTCGTCCTGTGCGCCGGCCATCATGGAGCGCGATTTCTCTTCCTTCATCATCGGCGAAGGCGTCGTGACCGCACGCTTCATCTTGATGGTCAGGTGGCGCAGGACTGCGTCGTTGAACTTGAAGCCATGCTCAAGCTCGGCGAGAACTTCACCGTTGCACTCGATATTCATCAGCACATAGTGCGCCTTGTGCAGCTTCTGGATCGGGTAGGCGAGCTGACGACGGCCCCAATCTTCAAGGCGGTGAATCTGACCGCCGTTCGAGGTGACGAGCGTCTTGTAACGCTCGACCATCGCCGGGACCTGTTCGCTCTGGTCCGGGTGGACGATAAAAACAATTTCGTAATGACGCATGAACGCTCCTTACGGTTAAAGCCCCCCGCCAT
>CAZHFS010000403.1:0-2966 GCA_964531885.1 uncultured Propionivibrio sp. | reverse complement strand
CGGTCGACGTGTTCATGACGCGGCCGCTGCAGGAAGGCAAGATGTTCTACAAGAACGGCTGGTACGAGCCGCTGACGATGGACTTTGCCGACTATCCGAAGAACGTGCTTTCCGTCGGCACCTTCGGCGAGAAGACCTACATCGTGCCGCTGGTCACCGAATGGCAGGTGCTCTACTACCGCAAGGATCTGCTCTCGGCCGCCGGGATCAAGGTGCCGACGACCTTCGCCGAACTTGAGGAGGCCGCGAAGAAGCTCAATTCCGACGCCGTGGCGGGCATCGCCTCGCGCGGCAAGGGGGCCGCCGCCGTGACCCAACTCTCGAGCTACATCTACAACTACGGCGGGGCCTATCTCGACAAGGGCGTGGCGGTTTTCGACAGCGCTCCGGCCGTCGAGGCCACGCGCTTCTACGGCAAGCTGCTCGGCAACTACGGGCCGAAAGGCGTGACCTCGATGTCCTGGGAAAACATCATGCCGCTCTTCCAGGCCGGCAAGGTCGCGATGTGGACCGATGCCTCGGTGTTCTACGGGCAGATCATCGATCCGACCAAAACGCAGGTCGCCGCCGAGAATGTCGGCATTGCCAACCTGCCGGCCGGTCCGAAGACCAATGCGCCGTTCATCGTCTCCTCGTGGGGGATGGCGATGGCCAAGCAATCGAAGAACAAGGAACTGGCAGCCCAGTTCCTGACCTGGGCGACCGGCAAGGAACTGGCGGCCCAGGCCATGCTGGCGAACATCACCATGGCCCGCTCGTCGGTCTGGGAAGACAAGGCCATCCTGGCCAAGATCAACCCCGGACTCGTCGAGACGCGCGCGTTTGCGGCCAAGAACGGTACGCCGTTCGACCGGCCGTACATGAGCGCGGTTGGCGAGGCGCGCGACCTGATCGGCGAACTGATCATCGAATCGATCAATACCAAGGGGGCGTCCGCCAACCTCGACAAGATGGCCAAGGATCGAGCCAAGAAGGTCAATGAATTGCTCCAGGACACCGGCGAATACGGGAAGTAAGCGGCAGCTTGCTGGAATCCTTGGGCAATGATCATGGCGGGTACGGCGAAAGAACGTTTGCGTCTTTGTCGAATCACCCATGGGGTGAACTTGAAACATCGTCAGGCGCCTCTGTTTTGCGCCGTGCCCGCCGTGGTTGAACCAAGGATTTGAGGTTGATTGGGCAGTACTGATCCGTGCGGCGCGCTAAGGGCCGTCATCCCGAGGAAATGCATAGAGGCACGTCATGATGAAATCGAGCTTTGTGGAACGGAATCTGCACATCCTGTTCCCCTTGCCGGCGATCCTGTTCGTCGCCCTGCTGATGGTTTTTCCCGTGCTCTATACCCTGTTCCTGAGCTTCACCAACTGGAACCTGACATCGGGGATGCCGCTCAGCTTTAACGGCATCAACAGCTATCTGCGCGTGCTCGGCGAACCCCGCTTTCTGGCCGCGCTGGGGCGGACCTTCTCATTCACCTTATGCGCGGTGGCCATCGAAGCCGTACTCGGCGTGGCCATTGCCCTGATCCTCAACCGGGCTTTCGTCGGTCGCAGTGTCGCCAAGCTGCTGCTGCTCCTGCCGCTGGTGGCCACGCCGGTGGCGGTGGGCATCGTCTTCAACCTGTTTTACGATCCGACCATCGGTCTGGTGAATTTCGTGCTCAAGACGCTCGGGCTGCCGCAGGGCTTGTGGGTGTCGGACGCCAAATCGGTGCTCATGTCGCTCGTCATCGTCGATGTCTGGCAATGGACGCCGATGATTACCCTGATCGTGCTTGCCGGCCTCGCCGGCTTGTCCGAGGAACCCGTCGAGGCGGCGCGCGTCGATGGTGCGAGCGAATGGCAGATCCTGCGCCATGTGACCATCCCGATGGTCATGCCGGTGATCCTCACCGCCGTCATCCTGCGCCTGATCGACGCTCTGAAAACCTTCGACATCATCTTCGCGATGACCGGCGGCGGGCCGGGCTATGCTTCGGAGACGCTCAACATCCTCGGTTTCAAGTACAGCTTCGAGTACTTCCGCATGGGACAGTCGTCGGTGATCCTCGTGGTGCTGTTCCTGGTGGTCTTTTTGTGCAGCCTGCTGATCATGAAGCTGCGCGCCTCCTCCGAACACTGAGGACACTGCGATGAACAAGCGATTCTTCACCACGC
The DNA here is from genome assembly GCA_964531885.1 of uncultured Propionivibrio sp. Classification (GTDB taxonomy): domain Bacteria; phylum Pseudomonadota; class Gammaproteobacteria; order Burkholderiales; family Rhodocyclaceae; genus Propionivibrio. Next base: position 810 of record CAZHFS010000403.1, on the reverse strand, counting down.
TGGCTTTTTATCTCACCGTTGCGGCGATCGCCACCGTCGTGCTGTTCCCCTTCCTGTGGATGTTGGCCTCTTCGTTCAAGACGCAGGTCGACATCATTGCCTGGCCGCCGAAATTCATCTTCGAGCCGACCCTGCGCAACTATCTGAAGGTCTTCGACGAGCAGGATTTTCTCAAGTACTTCATCAACTCGACCGTGGTCGGCGGCCTGGCGGTCAGCCTTTCCTTGCTGCTCGGCCTGCCGGCTGCCTATTCGATCTCGCGCTATGCGCAGAAAAAGCTGGCCGTGTTCATCCTGCTCGCGCGCCTGATGCCCGGCATCTCCTTCCTGATGCCGTGGTACATCGTGTTCTCGCGCCTCAACCTGATGGACAGCTACACCGCGCTCGTTCTCTCGCACATGCTGATCGCCCTGCCCATCGTGGTGTGGATCATGGCCACCTACTTCAACTCGATCCCGCGTGAGCTGGAAGAGTCGGCGATGGTCGACGGGGCGACCCGGCAATACGCCTTCTGGGCGGTGATTCTGCCGCTATCCGGGCCGGGCATCATTACCGCCACGACCCTTTCCTTCATCTTCTCGTGGAACAACTTCATGTTCTCGCAGGTGCTGAGCATGGAGAAGACCAAGACCCTGCCGATCGCCGTCTATAACTTCGTGTCCTACGCCGAGGTCGACTGGGGCGGAGTGATGGCCGCTGCCGTGGCCATCATGGCGCCGGCCATTGTGCTGACCATGATTTTCCAGAAGTACGTGGTCAAGGGGCTGACGATGGGGGCGGTGAAGGGCTGATCGAAGTCGCTTGCTGTTT
>CAZHFS010000402.1:0-2968 GCA_964531885.1 uncultured Propionivibrio sp. | reverse complement strand
TCGCCGCCGTTCGTCACGTGTTCGACGATTTCGTTCTGCTGGCCGCGAAAGGCGGTATAGCCAAAAACGCGGTGCAGTATCTCAAGGGCAGAACGGGGAAAATCGGCAGACATGGGCAGGCAGAGAGTGTCGGGCAACTCGAAAACCCGAAAGGCCGCCCAAGGAAAAGAAGCGGATTATCGCGTATTTATCGACCCACTGCAGCGATATGGTTCCCCTCATCACACTCGCTGCAGGCAGAACAAGCCGGTGCCCCAGCCGGATTAAGGCTGGGGCACGGACCAATCAGGCAACACGCAGGTAGAACCCCAGATAGGGCATGCCCAGCCCGAGCAGGACCAGCAGGAACAATCCGCCGAACAACGCCCCCAGCCGCCAGAAATCGTTGCGCTGGATGTATTCGCTACCGTAATAAATCACGCTCGGTCCGCTGGCATACGGGGTCAGCAGGCACGACAGCCCCGAGGTATAGCACAACAGCAGGGCCACTTCCTTGAGCGGCATTTCCGGCACGGCCGCCACCGCGGTCAGGAAAACCGGCATCAGTGCCGTCGCATGTGCGGTCAGGCTGGCAAACATGTAATGGACGAGGAAGTACACCGCCACCATCGCCACCACGATGACCGTGATCGGCAGTCCCTCAAGCATGGCCGAGGTCGACCCGGCAAACCACTTGAGGAAGCCGACGATCTTCAGACCATCCGCCAACGCCACCAGGGTGCCGAACCAGATGAGCATGTTCCACGCCTGCCGGTATTCCAGCACGTCATCCCAGGTGATGATGCGCGACAGCAGCATAACCACGAAGATCACGATCGCCACCATCGTGGCATTGATGAATTTGTCGGCAAAGATCCAGAGCAGCAGCGCCGCAACCGCCAGTGCCGCCATCTTGATCTCCCGTGGGCTGATCGCCCCCATCTCGGCCAACGCGTTCCTCGCCCACGTGTCCGCCCCCTCGGACGATTTGATCCCGGGTGGGTACAGCCAGTAGGTCAATAGCGGCACAAGAAGGAAAAGGCCGATCCCGATCGGAGCGATGCCGAGAAACCAGTCGCGCCATGTCACCTCGATCTTCAGCGTCTTGGCCACCAGTTCGAGCCCCAGCAGGTTGGGCGCGTTTGCCGTCAAAAACAGCGTGCTGGTGATCGCACAGGCAGCCAGCCCGGTCCACATCAGGTAGGCACCGATCTTGCGCGCACTTTCCCCAGGATAGGAATCGAAGATCGGGGGGATATTCTTCACGATGGGGAAGATGGTTCCACCGCTCCGTGCGGTATTCGACGGCATGAACGGGGCCAGCAGCAGGTCGGACAGGGCAACGGCATAGCCCAGTCCAAGGGTCTTGCGCCCAAGGCACTTGACCAGCGTCAAGGCAATTCGCCGACCGAGGCCGCTCTTTTCGTAGCCGAGCCCGAAGATATAGGCGATAAAAATCAGCCAGATGACGCTGTTGGAAAACCCCGAGAGGGCCCAGTTCACAGCCGCGCCCGGCTTGTCGCTGACGAGTTGCAGCGAACCGGCCAGAGCCACGCCGAGCAGCCCGATCACCGAGCCTGGAATCGGCTCCATGATCAGGCCAACGATCACCGCTGCGAACAGGCCAAAATAATGCCAGGCGCCCGGACTCAAGCCCGACGGCGCGGGAATCAGATAGAGCACGCCCCAGACGGCGAGCGGGATCAGCATGCCAAGCAGACGTTTGGGCACCATGGCCATTCTCCCCGTTATTTGATGAAGCTCACCTGGGCGTGAATCCTCTCGACGATCGCCGCCTTCTTGGCATTGAACTCGGCCTTGTTGCGCTCGATGAGGTTGTTGCCTTGGGTGTCGATCGAGATGATCAGTGGTCCGAGTTCCTTGACCCGGTTGACCCACAAGGTTTCCGGCATCCCCAGATCCCGCCACTCCGCGTTCTCGATTTCTTCAACCTGGGTTGCAGCCAGCACCGCGCAACCGCCAGGGAAGATCGCGTGAACCGCCTTGTGCGCCTTGCAGCCGGCCTCGGTCAGCGGACCCATGCCGCCCTTGCCAACGATCAGCTTGACGCCGGTCTGGGCAATGAACTCATCCTCGAATTTTTCCATCCGCATGCTCGTCGTCGGCCCGATCGAGACCATTTCGAAGCGCCCATCTTCAAGCTCACGCACGATCGGCCCGGCGTGGAAGATCGCCCCGCCTTTCAGGTCGACGGGCAGTTCGCGCTTGAACTCGATCAGCCGGCGGTGCGCCACGTCGCGACAGGTCACGATGTGGCCGGTCAGGTAGACCACATCGCCGACGCGCAGGTCTTCCAGGTCTTCGTCCTTGATCGGGGTGGTCAGAATTTTCTTGTTCACAGCGCGGCTCCCTGGTGCGAAAGGATTTGATAGGAAAGATCGGCGTTGATACGGATGCGGCCGCGGCGGTGGGCCCAGCAACCAGTGGAAACGGCAACACCGATCGTCGAGGGGTGGCGCCCCGAAGACTCGATATTCACCCCCATGACGCTGTCCGTCCCGGTCAGCCCTTGCGGACCGATGCCCATCTCATTGAGTCCGGCTTCGAGCAGCGACTCCATCTTGGCGGCATTGGCATCCGGATGATGCGAGCCGATCGGGCGCATCAACGCCTTTTTCGACAGACGGGCCGCCGTTTCGACCGCGGTCGACACCCCCACCCCCACGAGCAAGGGCGGACAGGCATTCACCCCGCGCGTCGAGATCACCTCGAACACGAAATCGGTCACCCCTTCGTACCCCTGCCCAGGCATCAGTACCGTCGCCGAACCGGGCAAGGTACAACCGCCACCGGCCATGTAAGCATCGATCGTCACCCCGTCGTCGTCGGGTTCGATTTCCCAGTCCAGCCACGGAATGCGCGTCCCGGTATTGGTCCCGGTGTTCTTTTCCACGAAGGTTTCCACCGCATTGTGGCGCAGGGGCGCCTCCCGGGTGGCCTGCCGGGTGGCCTCGGCCAGGATGTCGGC
>CAZHFS010000401.1:0-2981 GCA_964531885.1 uncultured Propionivibrio sp. | reverse complement strand
GCGCTCGGCTACGTTTTCCAGGAAGCGAGTCTGTTGCCGCATCTCTCGGTGCGCGCCAATCTCGAATTTGGGCAAAAGCGAATTCCGCCCGAAACGCGGCGCATCGATCTGGAAACTGTTATCGGTTGGCTGGGCCTCGAACCCCTGCTTGGTCGGCATGATGTCAATGCTCTGTCGGGCGGCGAGCGCCAGCGCGTGGCCATCGGCCGCGCCCTGCTCACCAGCCCGCAGTTGCTGCTCATGGACGAACCGCTGGCGGCGCTTGATGCGGCGAGCCGACAGGAGATCCTGCCCTACCTCGAAAACTTGCACGAGGTGCTCGATGTGCCGGTGATCTATGTCAGCCATGCTTTCGACGAGGTGGCGCGTCTGGCCGATCACGTGGTGCTGCTCGAGCGCGGGCGGGTACTGGCCAGCGATACCTTGCATGCCGTTGAAGCCCGCCTCGATCTGCCGCTGGCCCAAGCCGAGCAGGCGGGCGCGACAATCGAAGCGACGGTCGGCGCGCATGCCGAAGACGACGCCTTGTCCCGGCTCGATTTTCCCGGTGGCAGCTTGTGGGTCGCGCGCCTTGACCGATCAATCGGTGCCCACGTGCGGGCGCGTGTCCTGGCGCGCGACGTGAGCCTGGCGCTTTCCGCCGCGCCGGATTCGAGCATCCTCAATGTGTTGCCGGTACGCATCGAAGCGATTGCAGAGGAAGGCGACGGCCGTGTCGATCTGCGTCTGCGTCTCGGTGCATCGGGCGACAGGGTGTTGCTTTCGCGCATCACCCGACGTTCAGTACGGCAGTTGGGACTGACTGTCGGGCAAACCGTGTTTGCCCAGATCAAGAGCGTTGCCCTGCAACGCGGGGCGTGATGCGTCCCGGTGAGTTGCTTGCAAGACACAGACAAAGCAGAGAGGAAACCCCCGGCGCCCCTAACAAAGCGCAAAAAAGCGCGCAAGGATTGAAGCAAAGCGCGCAAGCGCTTAGAATGGAGGCTTCGCGGGCGTCGTATAATGGTAATACCTCAGCTTCCCAAGCTGATGCCGAGGGTTCGATTCCCTTCGCCCGCTCCAGATTGCCAAAGGCCGGAACCAACGTTCCGGCCTTTTTGTTTTTGGTTACGAGCGAGCCTGGGTTTTGCTAAGATCGCCGCATTCATTCCGGGGAGAAAATAATGATCCGTAAGTCTTTTTTGACTGTTTTAGCGTCGCTGACGATCCTGTCCGGCTGCGTTACGACAATGGGCTACGAAAATCATGAGGCATTCAAGCCAAAATTGCAGGAAACGGGGGGACCAAAGGAGCTGTATTCGATCCGCAGCGAACAGATCACCGGGCTGTTTACCCCGGGAACGATGAAAGATCAGATCCTTCAGCGTTATGGCAAACCGACGCTGGCCGGAACCGGGGTCGACAAGGAAGGCAAACCGAACAGCTGGGCGGTCTACACTTATTTCCGCGGCTATTCCTACATTGATACCAACCTGAATTCGCTTTTCGTCAACCGCTCGACGTCGGCATCGCTGTCTTTTGATAGCAGCGAGAAGCTGGTCGATGTGTCATTCTCGCGTTTCCAGAAATTCGTGCAAGGAAAATCCGATCGCGACGCGACCGACGAAGAAGTGGCCCGGTTCCTTGGCGCACCGCAAGTGCTTGATATCAAACCGGCGACTGTGGTTGCCGGCAAGGCCTCAGGTGCGGGGCAGGCAACGCCGGCCGGGGGTTGGAAGCTCGGCGCCGACATCAGCGAGTTGCGCTCGGAACTGGCAACGCGTTCGGGCTACAAGGGGCGCGGGGTGTATGTGGTTGGCGTCGACCCGCAGGGCCTGGCCGCGCGAGCGGGCATTGCTGCTGGTGATGTGATCGTCAAGGTCAATGGGGTGGCGACGCCGACCCGGGATGACCTGATCGAACAACTCAAGTCGATCCCGCCATCCAGTGCCCTCAATCTGCAGATCTTCAGTCAGGGCCGTTTGCGTAACGTAAGCGTCCCGGCTCAGCAGGCAGGCGAAACCACGTCAATCTGACGTGGTCAGACTCGCCCCGGAAGGACGGGGCGAGTCTTGCGTAGTTTCCGCCGTTGATAGCGAAAAACTACGGATAAACAATCGCCCCAAGGTCAGCCACAATCCGCAGGTGATCGTGGTACAGCAAGGGGCGGTGCATGACTGCACAACTTTCTTACTCTGCCGAGCAGCGCGAGTGGCAGTTCGGTGCCTTGCAGGACGATGCGGTGCAGTTCGTCTGCGAGATACTGTTCGAAGCGGATTCTTCCGTATTCAGCGAGCTTGAGCGCTCGGCCCAGGATGTCGTGCTCGGCAATCTCGGGAACTACCTTGCCGCCTTATGCCCTTCCGGGCATCGGCCGCGCGGTATGCCCGATGCACGCGCCTGGTTTGATGAACTGCTTACCGCCAACGGGGCAAGTCGCGCGCAAGCGGCGGCTTTCAATGCGGCGTTGGCGGCATTTCTCGCCGGTCATCCCAACCACGATGCGCAAACCATTGCAGCCGAGTTGTCCCGATCCAGGGGCGTTGCGAATCGGCCTGCTATCGGAACCACCGTTTATTCCGAGCCTGAGGCCTGGCCTCAAACCGCGGCGTTCCGCAGAGCCTTGTTCGATGGCGATTTGATTCGAGCCGAGGCCATGCTGAGCGAAGCGCTGGCGCGGGGTAATACCTTGCTCGACTTCGGGATGCATGTTGTCCAGCCCGCCATGTACGGGCTGGGTGATTCCAGTTTCAGCACTGCACTGGACGTTGCGCATGTCCATCTGGCGGTTCAGACGGCGCAGACCGTGTTGTCCGCTGGTTCGTTGGGCATGTCCGTGCCTCCGCCAACAGGTCGGCGGGTCGTTTTGGCGTGTGTGGCAGGCAACCGGCATGCACTGGGTTTGCACCTGGTCGCTGAGGCATTTTGTAGTGAGGGTTGGCGTGTCGATGATCTCGGCCCCGATGTGCCGAGCGAAGCGATCGTGAGTTTTGTTGGACAGC
>CAZHFS010000400.1:0-2986 GCA_964531885.1 uncultured Propionivibrio sp. | reverse complement strand
TGACGGAGACGCGCGCGCCGTGTTTGCCGTAGTCGAGCTTCAAGGTGGCGACGGGGGTGGCCGCATTCAGGCTGGCCTCGATGCTCCATTCCCCCAGCGGGTGGCTGAGGCGGTAGGCGTGCGCCAACATATCCGACTGCGCCGCCCCACGGATGAGCTGATAGCGGCCAGGAGGGGCCAGTTGTGCGATTCCAGTTGGCGGCGTGCTCAGAGAGAACGCGTAGGCCTGCTCGTCGAAGCACGCGCGGCCGTCCAATGCATAGCAGGTGACACCCCAGAACCAGCGCCCCAGCTTGTCGAGCCGCGCTTCGGCCTCGTCCAATCGCAGCTTCAGCCGGTCGTGGACATCCTCGTCAAAATTCTCCAGCAGCTGGGACTGGGTGTCTTTGATCCGGTCCGCAATGACTTCTTCCAGTTCCGCTTGCAGGGCGTTGAAGGCGGCTTCGATCTGCTCGGGCTGGCGACAGGTGTCGTAGATCTGGAGGATGCGTTTCTCGAAGTCGAGGCCACCCTCGATGCGACCCAGCACTTCATCGCTCGCGCCGAACACGCCGGAGAACAGGTTGAATTTCTCAGTGAGCAGTTCCAGCACGCGCTGGTCGGCCTGGTTGCGGGTGTTGAGGAAGTTGATGACCACCACATCGAAACGCTGACCGTAGCGGTGGCAGCGGCCAATGCGCTGCTCGACGCGCTGCGGGTTCCACGGCAGGTCGTAGTTGATGATCAGCGCGCAGAATTGCAGGTTAACGCCTTCGGCAGCCGCTTCGGTAGCGATCATGATTTCCGCACCGGTGCCGTCGTCCTTGCGGAAGTGGTCAATGAGCGCGGTGCGGCGATCTACCTGCGGCGAGCCGGTGACGCGATCCGTGCCTTTGCACTCCTCCAGCCAGCGCTGGTAGATGGCTGTGGAGTCTTCATGGTTGTTGGTGCCGCTGAACAACACCAACTTGCCCGCGTGGCCGTTGGCTGAGAGGAAGCGGTGCAGGTACTCCTGCGTGCGCTTGGATTCCGTGAAGATGATGGCCTTACGTGGCGCGCGCAGCTCGGCCATCTTGCCGAAGCCCAGGTTGAGCGCCTTCAATAGCGCCTGCGCTTTGGTGTCGGTTTGCAGCGCCTGGGCGGCATCGACGAACGCGGTCAGCTCCTCGATCTCGGCGGTGATCGTGGCTCGGACGGCCTGAGCATCTTTTTCAGCGTCCGTCTTGCCGTCTTCAGCCGGTGCAGTCGTGGAGATTTTCGAGTCTTCGTCGGCCTCGCTTGCTTCTTCTTCCAGGTAGTCCTGCTCCAGGTCGTCCTCGGCGATGAGCTGTTCGACCAGTTGACTGCCGTCGTCTTCCGTTTTGTTTGCCGTGAGCAAGCCCTGCAGGCGCTCGCGGATGGTGACCAACGTGGCAGCGACGGCATGCGAACTGGAGGCCAGCAGCTTGCGCAAGATGAGTGCTGTGAGATGGCGCTGTTGTTTGGGCAGGGCGTAGGAGTTTTCCTTTTGCAGAAAGGCCGAGATGCGCTCGTACAGCGCCTGCTCGTCATCGGTGGGGTTGAACGGCTGGGTGAGCGCCTTGCGTTCGGTGTACTTGACGTACTCCAGCACGTCACGGCGTAGTGTGCGTTTGGCGAAGCTGGCAAGACGCCCGCGCAGTTCGTCGAGGCCCGCTCCGCTATTCATGAACTGCTTGCGGAAGGCGGCTTCGTCGCCGAACAGGTGCTCGTCGATCAGCGTGGACAGGCCGTACAGCTCCATCAGCGAGTTCTGCAGCGGTGTGGCGGTGAGCAGCAGCTTCTTGCGGCCTTGCAGTGCGCGCTTGAGTGCCTGTCCGGTGCGGTTGCTGGCGCGGTGTGCGTTGCGCAGCTTGTGCGCTTCGTCGATGACCACCACATCCCACGGCATGGCACGCAGCTCGGCTTCCAGCTTGGCGGCAAACTGGTAGGACATGATCACGACCGCCTTGCCAACCAGCCGTTGCATTGTCGCCAGCATGTCACCGGCGGACTGCTTGCGCAGTGAGACTGCATCCACCACGGTGGTGGGCACGGCAAACTTGTCGTGCAGCTCCTGCGCCCATTGCTTGCGCAGGCTAGCCGGGCATATGACCAGCAGCCGACGACGGCGCTCGGCCCAGTACTGGCAAACCACCAGCGCGGCTTCGATGGTTTTGCCCAACCCCACCTCGTCAGCCAGCAGTACGCCCTCCTGCAACGGGTTCCGAAGGGCGAACAGCGCCGCCTCGATCTGATGCGGGTTCAGATCGACGCTGGCATCGAACAGCGATTGGGAGAGGCGATCTACGCCATCGGCAGCGTGCCGCCGCGTCAGTTCGTGGGCGTAGTACTTGGCTTGGTAGGCGGAGATCAATCTGCTTTGCTCTCCGGGCTCTCCGATTGAGCAGAAATCCAGCGATCGATATCCGCGCGCGAAAAGCGCCAACTACCGCCAACCTTGAAGGCCGGGATCTTCTTGGCCGCAGCCAACCGGTAGATGGTCCGCTCGGTGACCTTCAGGTAACCGGCAACTTCCCCGATCGTCATGATTCCACTTAAGCCTGGAGTAGATGCCATAGGCCTTACCGCTTCGGTGAAAAAACGTCAGCATAGTGCAAATTTTTCAATCCATGAACATAGGTGAAAGCGTATTGGCCGTCAGAGGATCTCTGGGTAAGGCTGGACTTCGTTGGCGCGAACCACAATCAGGCGGCAATCCACCTTATTTCCAACGTACTGGCCGCAGCGGTTCAAGGTCTGCTCCGACTGAGCAACTGCCAGTGAGCCCGCATTCTGAGTGACTGCCCAAGCCCTGTCACCTAGAACATCCCCCTGCCGCCCTTCCCACACCCACCCCCTCAATCTGCCGCAATCCCCGCAGCGCCCCACCGCCCTCGCCCCGCCCTCCCCCGCTAAGCCCTTGTTTCCCCTGACTTCATAAAACTGGCACGCCTGCTGCTATGTCTCCCTTGCAAGCGGAGGCACCTTCTCCGCATGAACTCGACAT
>CAZHFS010000399.1:0-2989 GCA_964531885.1 uncultured Propionivibrio sp. | reverse complement strand
AACCGCTTCTTCCCGGCGCATGATTGGGAAGATCACCCGCGCCACGGAACCCTGTACGCGGCATCCGCGCTCGTCACGCGAACGCGGCCTTAAGGTCGCGGCGGCGTGGTGCAATTCGGCAATCTCACGCACGATGGCTAGCCCCAAGCCACTGCCATCGACGCCCGTCCCCTCGACCCGATAAAAGCGCTCGAACACTTTGTACGCATCTTCTTCACTGATGCCTATGCCGCTATCTTCGATTTCGAGCAGGGCAAAGTCGCCCTGCGCCAGCACCCGCGCCGTCACCTGACCGCCGTCCTGACTGTAGCGCAGTGCATTGTCGAGCAGATTATTGATCATTTCGCGCAACAGGAAGGCATTTCCCAAGACATTGACCGCCCCTTCCGCCTCAAAGCCTAGATCGATCTTGCGTCGCATGGCATTGGGCACCCACAAGCTCACCGCTTCACGCAAGACCTGTTCGAGATCAACCGGCACCAGCGGCTGCTCAACGTGCTCGCTGGCCTCCGCCCGCGCCAGCGCCAGCAATTGATTGACCAGATGCGAAGCCCGGTCGGCACTGCTAGAAATTTGCTCCAGCGCGAAGCGCAGCGCTTCCGGGTCAGATTCTCGCGCAGCCAACTGCGCCTGGGTCTTGAGGCCGGTCAGCGGGGTGCGCATCTGATGCGCCGCGTCCGCCACAAAACGGCGCTGCACATCCATGTTGTGCTGCATGCGCGCCAGCATCGAATTGAAGGCATCAGCCAGAGGCTGCAGTTCCTCGGGCACACGCCCGGAAGCGATGGGCGAAAGATCGCCCTCGCGGCGTTTTTCTATTCGTTCGCGCAGGCGAGTCAGCGGACGCAGGCCGCGGGACAGGCCAAACCAGACCAGAACAACCGCCAGGGGAATGATCACGAATTGGGGCAAAATCACACTGGCGATGATCTTGTTGGAAAGCTGCTGCCGCTTGTCCAGGGTTTCTCCGACTTCGATCAATGCGCGCCCCCGGCCATCGGGCGAGGCAACGACCGAGAACGCCACCCGCAGATCCTGCCCGCGATACTCTTCGTTACGATAACCGACCTCGCCCGCCTCCTGACCAATCATTTGCTGTCGGTCGCCTGGCAAGGGCAACTCGACATCACCAGCTACCCGCCGTCCGCTCACGTCAAGCACGTGAAAAAAAACGCTGTCGATCTCGTCGGCACGCAATAGCGCCCGGGCCGAATCAGACAAGCTGACGCGCGGTTCTCCGTTGACGAAATGCACCTGCCGGGCAATCGCCAGCACCTGCTCGCGCAAGGCCTGGTCGTAGGGAAAATCCGCGACGCTGGTCGAAAAATAGTGCGTCACCGCAATGCTCAGCGGCCAAATGAACAGCAGCGGCGCAAGCATCCAGTCGAGGATCTCGCCAAAGAGCGAGCGCTGATTTTCGGCAGATGTTTTAGTGGGCTTTTTTCTCAAAGCAGTACCCGAGTCCACGCACGGTCGTGATGGTCACACCACTCGCTTCGAGTTTTTTGCGCAAGCGGTGAACATACACCTCAATGGCGTTGTGACTGACTTCCTCCCCCCAACCGCACAGGTGATCCACCAGTTGATCCTTGCTCACCAGGCGGCCGGCGCGCAACATGAGGATTTCGAGGAGCCCCAATTCGCGCGCCGACAGATCGAGCATCTCCCCATCGAGAAGCGCACAGCGGCTCGTCTGATCAAAAGCCAGCGAACCAAACTGCAGGAGCGGGACCGTGCCAGTCGAGCGGCGCGTCAATGCCCTGACCCGCGCTTCGAGCTCAACCAACTCGAAGGGCTTGGCCATGTAGTCGTCCGCGCCGAGGTCCAAGCCCTTGACCCGGTCGCTGGTGCCATCAAGAGCAGTCAGGATCAGCACAGGCACATTGGACTTTCTCTGCCGCAAGCGCTTGAGCACATCCAGCCCCGGCAGGCGAGGCAAACCCAGGTCCAGGATCACAAGGTCGTACGTTCCGGTCGTGAGCGCATTGTCGGCATCCGCGCCGTTTGCCACCCAATCAACCGCATAACCGCTTTTCCGCAAGGATCGCCCCAAACCATCGGCGATCACTCGGTCGTCTTCCGCCAGCAAAATCCGCATCGCATTCCCTCTTCGAGATTAATTGCACTTTATGCTGCTGCGTAAGACTAGTGTAAGGCATTCACCCTATTCTGAGGACGCTGTTCTCCTTTATGGTCTTTGGAGTTCGGTCTGCGTACCGAACTCGGGGGGCATCTGCTACTGCACCGGATGTCCCCCGCCATTTTTTACCCTGACTACGCACCCAAATAACCGCTGAAGCACTATTTCAGCGATCTGTTGCGTCCGGACCACCGAACAACAAAAAGCCCCGCCGGGATACCGGTCGGGGCTTTTTCTGGAAAACCGGGCCGCGCAAGCAACCCGGTATTTGCCAGGGGCTGGATTACATGTCCATGCCCATGCCGCCCATGCCACCCATGCCGCCCATGCCCGGCATGCCGCCAGCAGCCGGCTTGTCTTCGGCCAGTTCGGCAACCATGCAGTCGGTGGTCAGCATCAGGCCGGCGATCGACGCGGCGTTCTGCAGCGCGGTGCGGGTAACCTTGGTCGGATCCAGAACGCCCATTTCGACCATGTCGCCGTACTGGCCGGAGGCAGCGTTGTAGCCATAGTTGCCGCTGCCATTCACCACAGCATTGACGACGACCGACGGCTCGTCACCGGCGTTGGCCACGATTTCACGCAGCGGCTGCTCGATGGCACGCAGGACGATCTTGATCCCGGCGTCCTGGTCAGCGTTGTCGCCCTTGAGCGAGGCACCGAGGGCAGCGCGGGCGCGCAGCAGGGCAACGCCGCCGCCAGCCACGATACCTTCTTCGACGGCCGCACGGGTGGCGTGCAGGGCGTCTTCGACACGGGCCTTCTTCTCCTTCATTTCGACTTCGGTGGCCGCACCGACCTTGATCAGCGCCACGCCGCCGGCCAGCTTGGCCACGCGCTCCTGGAGCT
>CAZHFS010000398.1:0-3004 GCA_964531885.1 uncultured Propionivibrio sp. | reverse complement strand
GGCCTTGAGACCGATTTCTTCTGCGACGAGATCAATTTCCGACTTGGTCAGCAGTTCCAGGTACTCTTTGTTGAGTTTCCATTCTGCAGCCAGATCCGCTTTGATCCAGTTGAGCAATTGCGTCAGCGTCCGTTCCTCGATGGAGTTAACCATCGTGGCCGTGATGCCCAGGTGAGTGTTTTGCTTCACCACGGCGTCAGCCGAATCGATATGCGCTGCCATAGCGGCGATGTCGAATTGGTCCGGGCGGTGGCCCGTCTGCTTTTCGTAGGCATTTGCCAGATCGTGGCTACCGATCTTGCTTCCGTTACCCGACATCGTCAGTGCGAGCAGGGCAACAAGGTTTTTCGCCGGATCGCTCAACAGCAGCTTTTTAAGCAAGTTGCGCCAGACTTTGACCCGGTATTCCTTCAGCCGGGTGGAGTCCTGCACTTTCGGCGGGGTTGCCGTCGTCGTCACCGTTGCCGGTGCTTCCGATGTGGCTTTCTCCCCGGCTTTTGCCGGCGCTGCACCCTTGGCGGTTGCGGGTTTTGCCTTTTGGGCGGCTTTATTCGCTTCGGCCTGGGCCTTGCGGAATTCAGCAACCTTTTTGGCGTTACAAGCGGGATCAAAACACAAGTCCCGGTATTCCGTGCCGAGCTTATCCGGAACTGCCGAGATGGCGGCCCCGAAGTTTGCACAGCCTCGGCATGCCTTGGCTTGTTCTTCACCAACGCCCGTTTCGCCTTCGGCCTTGAGCTTCAGCAACGTGTTGTTCTCCCCAGGACGCACGATACGCACGACCGGGTAATTCTCACGAATTGCCTCGGCGCGTTTCTCAAGCTCTTCCTCGGTCTTCTTCTTGTAGCACTCGGAATGCGTGCATTTGCCCGCATCGATCGCTTCGGAGAAGAGTGCCGACTGGCACGAAGAATTGTGCTGACAGGCAGCACAGTCGGCTTTGTCGAAGATGGCTGTTGCCAGCACCTGCGACAGTTCGTTAAGGAACCCCTTCATCTCCGTGACGGAAGGGAGGGTCGGAGCGTCGAACATGCGCTTGAGCACAATGTCCTGTTTCTCCTTGGTGATCGCGGCAAGCAGTTCAGCGTGACCCAGCAGGATTTTCCGCTCGTTGAGCGCACTACGTACGCTTTCGGAGCAGTTCATCAATGCCAAACGGCTCTCGAATTTGGTCATGGACCATCCGAGATGCTTGGCCGCCTCCGTGCGGTTACCGGCGTAGTCACCAAGAACCTTGGTGGCTGCAACGGCTTCTTCCGTTGGCGACATGTTTTCGCGCTGAATGTTTTCCGTGAGAGCAGCGGCACGGGCCTCTTCGTCGGTCATCTGACGAATGATCACAGGCACCTCGTAGGCATCGCTGTGAGCTGCAATAGCAGCACGCCAGCGGCGTTCCCCAGCCACGATTTCGTAACCGTCACCGATGGGCCGGATCAACAGGGACTGAAGCACCCCTTGGGCTTTGATCGATGCCGTCAACTCTTCGTGGGCTTTGGGATCGAAATACTCCCGAGGCTGATATTTTCCCGGCACCAATTGGCTGCACGCGATTTTGGTTTCGGTTTGAACTTGCATGGTTATCTCCTGATACAGGAGGTGCCGTGCCCCATAGGGTGCACGAACACCCCAAGGGTTGAAAAAAACAAGAAGCACCAAACGGTGCGTTGTGAAATGCTGGACAGGCCAGCTTCTTTTACGTCCAGAAAGGACGCAGCAGAAAGCGATACGGCGCTGTAAGCGCGCACGCGCACACACAGGGCGATATGGCTTTCTACGAGGATTGGGAGACGTTGCTTGAAGAGGCTGCTTTGTTTTTTGTCGCGAGCTACGACAAACCTCATTTTCCGACTAACCCTAATGGACTGTCAACACTGAATCGCACCGCAACGCAGAACGAATGCCGCGCTTTGTTGTTCGGGTTTATATCGAGCAAAAAGGACGTTTTAATCGGGCGACTCCTCTCTGTTGATGCTGGAAAATTGCGCCACTTGATTCAACGGAGCCAACCATGTTTTTCAAAAACCTGTCCCTGTTTCGTCTTGCTGAACCGTTCACCCTGAACGCCGAAGCCCTTTCGAAGCGACTTGAAGGCCAAGCTTTCCATACCTGCAGTGACCTTGAAACCAAGGTGTATGGTTGGGTTCCTCCCGTCAAGAACGGAATGCTGGCTCATTCTGTCTCTGGCCAGTTGCTGATTGCACTGAAGATGGAAGAAAAGATCCTGCCGGGGAAGGTGGTCAATCGTTTCCTGTCTGAGCGCATCACCAAGATCGAAGAAGAGCAGGGCCGCAAAGTCGGGCGGAAGGAGAAGAAGGAACTCAAGGAACTCGTAATTCAGGAACTTCGGCCCCGCGCCTTTTCCGTGGATCGGCTGACCTTTGCCTGGATTGACCCCGTCAATGGTTGGGTGGCGATCGATTCTTCCTCGTCGTCGCGTGCGGAAGAGGTGCTTGAATTACTCCGCAAATCCGTGACTGACCCCGTACCGAAAATCAAACTCCCAGCCACATGCCTTTCGGCCGTCTCGGCGATGAACGGGTGGATCGCCTATGAAGCCCCGTCGGGCTTCTCCATCGATCAGGATCTGGAACTGTGTTCCCCGGAAAAATCCAAAGTCCGGTACACCAAACACAGCCTTGAAGATGAAGAGGTCCGTAACCACCTTGCCAAAGGGAAGGTCGCAACCAAACTTGCATTGACCTGGAACGACAAGGTGTCCTTCATTCTGACGGACGCCCTGCAAGTGAAACGCCTTGTCTTCCTCGACATTCTCAAAGACCAATCTACCGCGACTCACTCTGAATCCCAAGAAGAACAGTTCGATGCCGATTTTGCCCTGATGTGCGGCGAATTGTCTCAACTGATCCGCGATCTCATTGCTGCGTTGGGTGGAGAAGCAACGGAGGCGTAATGGGGGCGGTTTTGCATGCAAAACCCCGCTTTGGGGTCTCATGCACCGGTTGCGGTGTGTGTTGCGAAGTGATGCCGTGCGATATGGTTCGGA
>CAZHFS010000397.1:1233-3006 GCA_964531885.1 uncultured Propionivibrio sp. | reverse complement strand
GTTTGCAGTTCTCGGCGCTCGCCGAAAAGGAAACTCGCGTTCGGCTGCCGGTTGAGGAACTGCGCACCTTTGCCGAGGTGTTCAACGCCATCAAGCTCGGCTACGTCGAACCGGTCGAAGACAAGAAGCTGATCACCCACGCGATCAGCGGCATGCTCTCGAACCTCGACCCCCACTCGGCCTACCTCGATGCGGATGCCTTCAAGGACCTGCAGGTCGGCACCCAGGGCGAATTCGGCGGACTGGGGATCGAAGTCGGCATGGAGGATGGCCTCGTCAAGGTCATCTCGCCAATCGAAGACACCCCGGCTGACCGCGCCGGCATCAAGAGCGGCGACCTCATCTTCAAGCTCGACGACACGCTGGTCAAAGGCCTGAGCCTGTCGGACGCCGTCAAGCGCATGCGCGGCAAACCAAAAACCCAGATCAAGCTCTCCATCCTGCGCAAGGGAGAAGCCAAACCGATCGAAATCACCCTGACGCGGGAAATCATCAAGGTTCAGAGTGTTAAGTCCAAGCTGGTTGAAGACGGTTACGGTTACCTGCGCATCACCTCGTTCCAGGAAAACACCGCGACGGCGGTGGTCAAGCACCTCAACGACCTGTACAAACCGGGCCCGCTCAAGGGGCTCGTGCTCGACCTGCGCAACGACCCCGGCGGTCTGCTCAACGCCGCTGTCGGCGTATCGGCTGCCTTCCTGCCGGCACGAACCCTGGTCACTTCAACCGACGGACGCACGCCTGACGCCAAGCATCAGTATTTCGCCTCACCGGAAGATTACCTGCGCGGCAACCGCGAGGACTTCCTGCGTGCCCTGCCACCCGCCGCGCGCAACGTCCCGATGGTCGTACTGATCAACGCCGGCTCGGCTTCAGCCTCTGAAATTGTGGCCGGCGCCCTGCAGGATCACAAACGAGCCACGGTAATGGGCACCACCAGCTTTGGCAAAGGCTCGGTGCAAACCATCATCCCGCTCCCCGGCAGCACGGCCATCAAGCTAACCACGGCGCGTTATTACACGCCCTCCGGCCGTTCGATCCAGGCCAAAGGGATCGAACCGGATATCGTCATCGAGGAAACGCCCAACGGCACCCCCAGCGCGCGCTTGCGCGAGGCCGATCTCGAACACCACCTGACCAACCCCAGCGAAAAGGACGAAACGAAGTCGACCACCAAGGCCGCACCGGGCAAAACGCCAGCCAAGCCAGCGGCGCAACCTCAGGGCAAATCAACTGCACCGGCCGACGACGACGCCAACGAGCCGCCTTCGCGCGAACTCGCTTCGAAAAAGGATTACCAACTTAGGCAGGCGCTCAATCACCTCAAGGGGCTGCCGCTTAACGACAAACAGGCGCAAACCGACGCAACGAAACAGTAACCGCATCCTCCAAGGGAGGTGTCATGAAACGATCGCGTGCCGAGCCGGCCCCGCCGGCACCGCTTCCGAAGAACAGGACCATCCTGTTCTCGAAGTTCCCACCCGGCCAGATTCCGGAGGCGGCGGACGCATTGCGCCGCCACCCCGGAATCGACGTCCGCCCCGATCTTGAGCGACGGGCCATCGACGTCAGTTACGACTTGCGTTCCTACACCCTGGAAGAGCTCGAAGATGAACTCGAAGACAAAGGGTTTCATCTGGACAATACGCTGCTCAACAAACTGATCCGCGCCTTTGTCCACTATGTCGAGGAGACCGAACTGCACAACCTCGAGGCGCCGGACAAGCCACGCAAGAAATCGCAGCACACCGCCTACACCCAGGCTTGGGAGCG